>CAYMFZ010000103.1:0-12762 GCA_964389585.1 uncultured Pirellulaceae bacterium
ACGAACTTGAGCCAACTGATTCACAACGCTGCCGTCGTAAACGGTGTCGCCAACTCTGATGATCATGCCGCCGAGAATTTTCGGATCGACAGAAGAAGTCAGGCTGACGGTTTTGCCAAGCACTTTGGAAAGCGACTGGGCGATATTGTCTTTTACGTTTTGGTCAATCTCAGACGCAGAAGTCAAAACGGCTTGAACGCGTCCGGACATCTCATCCTGCATCGTCCGTGCTGATGAAGCGATTGAACCAAGGCAGTCGAAACGCCCTTTGTTGCCAATCACTTTCAAAAAGTTAACCAGGTTCTTGTCGACCTTGCCGCCAAACGCCTTGTCTAGCAATTTGACCTTCTCGTCACTGGCGATCCTTGGAGACTCAAGCAAAGCCTGAAGACCGGGAACTTCACGAACCGCGTCGGCAACTCCGCAAAGCTCATCAACCATTTGGTCGACTTTGCCCGAGTCCTTGCCGAACTCCAACAGAGCTTTCGCGTAAACGTTACCAAGCTGCTGCTGGTCGCTATCGAAAACGGTAGGTTGTTTCGTTTCGTCCATTTGGTTTCTGCCAAGCCAAAAAGTTTGAGCGACTATGCCCCGGTGTTGAACTGCTTGATTGATTTCTCAATCAAGTCCGCGTGGTCCTGCTTGTTGAGCGAGCGTCCGACGATACTGCCGGCCAAATCAACTGCCGAATCGACGCTGGATTCTGCCAACTCACGAACAGCGGCGTTCTTGGCTGATTCAATATCAGCCAATGCACGATCGCGAGTTCGCTGGGCTTCTTCCGCCGCCTCGGCCATGATTTTGTCCTTGGCAGCGATCGCGTCATTCTTTGCTTCGGCGATCACGGCGGCGGCCTCGTCTTTGGCGCCAGCGATTTGGGCTTCGTAAGCTTGGAGCTTTGAAACTGCTTCGCTCTTCGCAAGTGCTGCGGCATCGATGTCACTTGCAATCGCGGATTCGCGTGCGTTGAGACCGTCAATGATTGGCCGCCAAGCGAACTTGGTTAGCACCAACAACAGACCGACAAAAATGATCAACGTCCAAACCGCCAGGTCGACTTCAAACGCGAGCGGATTAGGTTCCGCATCACTACTAGCCAACAAGACGACAGCATTGAGCTTACCGAACAACATCGGCGAATCTCCTAACGACAATCGTTAACACAAACAACAAGTAACAGGCCCGACGACCGATCACTTCACCAAGAAACAGATCAAGAGTGCGAAGAACGCGGCACCTTCAATAAGAGCAGCAGCAATAATCATCGCTGTCTGAATCTTAGCGGCCATTTCTGGCTGGCGAGCGATACTTTCACAAGCCGATCCACCAATTCGGCCAATACCAAGACCAGCGCCAAGGATAGCCAAACCAGCACCGATCGCTGCAATTCCAGTAATCGTCATCTAAACATCTCCATCAAAATCGTTAAGTCAAACGTATTTAATAATCAGTAATCGTGGTCGTGCCGCTTTGGCATCACCACGTTCATTTCTTCTAGTGTGGGTGAACAGCCGAGCCGATAAACAGCGACGCAAGGAATGTGAAAACGTAAGCCTGAAGGAAGGCCACGAACAACTCCAAGAGACTGAACAAAATCGAACCAACCACAACGGTCGGCCCGACAAAGTAACCGAGAACCGTGCCCGCTGTTGCCCCAATAAACGCGAGGAACACAGACAGCACCATGTGTCCGGCAAACATGTTTGCAAATAGTCGAATCGCCAACACAAAGTGCTTGACGAATAGTCCAAAAATTTCAATCGCCCAAATTGACGGAATCAAAATCAAAGCGAGAGGCTTGGGCAATTCCATGTGCGGGACTTGGGCTTTCGCAAACCCAACCACACCCATCTTTTTCACACCCGTTCCCAAGACGACGGCAAAGGTCACCATCGCGAGCACGACCGTCACAGCGAGAGCACCAGTAGCACTGCCCATGAATGGAATCATTCCGAACAGATTCAGAATCAGAATGAAAAAGAACATGGTCAACAAGAAAGGCAAGAACCGATCCGCGTCTTTTGCGCCGATCGTTGGCCGGGCGATGTCGTCTCGAATGAAAACGATAAATGTTTCCAGCAGGTTCCAGACTTTGCCCGTTGGCTTGCCGCCAGATTTGATTTTTTTCGCCAGCCACATAAAGACGGCAATCAGCAAGATCGCTCCGACCAATTCCAAGACCATGAACTTGGTGGGTTGACCAACAAAGATCGGCTTTTCAGCCGTGCCGATCAAAGGATTCTCTTTGGTGCGACCAAGCGGGTTTGGAATGTTCCAATGACCGTCGCCACCCATGCGAGGCAAGTGGAAATATGTTGCGTCTTGAACGTGCTCAAAAAGGTGACTAGGAGCTAGGTAATCAATGGGACCATCATGAGCGTGGTCTCCGGCGTGATCGTGATCATGATCTTCACCTGCTTTCGCCGGCGTGTCGTGATCTTCTTGATCGTCTGTTTTTTTATTTTCGTCGTCAAACAACAGCACTATCGACTCCGTTTAATGAACCAGAAAGCCGAAATCGACCTACCGAAACCCAAACACTTGTCACAAAACCAACTAAGTAAAAGAAAGCGAGGTAACCAAACCCAGCGTCGCCTAACAAACCTTCTTTTACAGTGTCTACGAATATCACAATAAGTAACGGCAAACCAGTGCGACAAAAGGTCGCGACCCCCAGTCGCATCATTACCCAATCTGCTCCGCGTGGCAGTTCAGCACTTACGATGCTGACGCCAACTGGCACCAACACGATCAACCATACTGCAACCAACGCTTTCGTCGCCAAACCCAATTGCTCAAAACCGCTGATGTAAGCCACTCCAAACGCGACCGACATCAAAATGAAATACAACAACAATCGCGAAAACAATCCGAACCAATCAGCGTCTTCAATCGGATGATCAACTCGGTTCAAATCCGAACCACCATCAACCAAGTCAATTGAATTGGCTGAAACATTCTCTGGTGGGTCAGGCTTATTCACGAGTCTCTTCGGTTGATTTGACCTGAGAAGCATTAGTTGACTGCTCAGACAACTGAACCAATTTCATCAACTGCCAAACTCCGCCGACCATTCCCAACAGAACACCGAGACACATAAACAGTGCGATGGTGCCCAACCAGCTGTCCAGCAAATAGCCCAACAAAGCAGGAATCACCATCATGAAGGCAACCGTCATGATGCTCGAAACCATTGACATGGCTTTCGCATGGGTGCTTCGATCGTCCATTCAACACCTGTTTAAAGACGAATCTTGGCCTAAATCGCTTTCTCGGGTGAGGCTCCAATTCATTTGGGCGATAATCTAATCCATCCTCGAAAACCCACAACCGTTAGCTTTGAGTTTGGGAAAAATTTCACAAACTTTTCCCGTCATATGTCAACTAATGATCGGGAAGCGGTGTCTCGGCGGAGAGTGCGATATGGACTTTTACCCAAATCAGAACAGGGAAGACCCGCTTCCAAGCCTCAGGTCGACTTGCAAACTTGCGGCAACACTACCGCAAGCGCAAACCTTTACGAATTAACCACTTAGGCCGTATGCTAAGTGCCAAAAAACTGGCCAAACTCAGTTCGATTGTTTGCAATTTTAGCGTTTTTCAAGTAAAATGGGTCTTATCGCATGAGACCAATCAGACTGATTTTTCCACGTTTTGGCCGATGCGGTTCCCCGCCGAGACTAGGGCTTTTCCCCTCCCTGAAAGCCCTTACTGGATGGATGTGATGTCTGTCTGGATGGCGACCAATAGGACACGGTCGATATTGAATTTTCCTTGCTCCGGACAGGACTCCGCTTAGCTGGATCAACGCAGTCAGCGAAGATTGCACAACATTTCGATGATGCGCTCGTCGAGTGGAGTACGAATTTGATTACCGCAGCCTCTCTCAAGTCTCAGAAGTCCAAAGATCTCGCACAGCTTGCCAAAAAGAAGGGCGTTGAAGGCTGGCATTCAATGCGAAAAGAGCAACTCGTCAAAGCACTCTTGAAAATTGCCAAGCAAAAAGAGAAAGCGAAAAACGGATCACTTAAAGGTCCTTCGACGCGAAAACCTGGTTCGGCCGCCAAGAACCGCGTTGCCAAAGTCGTCGCCTCCAAATCAGCTCGTATCGTCAAAGCCAAACCCACCAAGGAATCTGACTCGGCAATTGCCAAACGAATCAGAAACGATCGCCAGCGAAAAGAGAACTTGAAAAACCTCTCGGAAGCAACCTCGATGGCGCGGCGGAACCAGCCACCGGAAAAAGACCGAATTGTTTTAGTCGTTCGCGACGCCTATTGGATGCAGGCCTACTGGGAAATTACTCGAGCCACAGTGCAACGGGCAAAAGTTGCTTTGACTGGTTTTTGGCACAGCGCAAAACCAGTGCTTCGTTTGCTTGAAATCACCAGCGATGGAAACACAAACTCGGTTGAAAATGTTGTCCAGGAAATTGAAATCCACAGCGGCGTAAACAACTGGTACGTCAGCACTGATCAACCTGGTCAGAAATATCGAATCGCAATTGGCTATGCCGTTCCCGATGGAAAATTCCACCTCATTGCCAAGAGCAACCAAGTTAATCCCCCAGCGAGCAACCTCGATTCGGCTGACGATCATTGGACCGACATCACAAACGACGTTGAGAAGTATTACTCATTAAGCGGTGGATTCGACCAGAAGACCGTAACTGGTGACTTACAAAACGTGTTCGAAGAGAAATCGCACCAGCCAATGCACGCTCCGGCATTTGAGCGACTTGGTTCTGGCATCAACACCAACGGTCAGGGATTCAACTTTCAAGTCGATGCGCATATGGTCGTCCATGGTTCAACGGACCCAAGAGCGAGCGTTACCGTCGGTGGCGAACCTGTCCGACTTCAAGCCGATGGAACTTTTGTGCTTCGCATGGACATGCCCGACCGTCGCCAAGTCCTTCCTGTCGTCGCCTCCAGTCGCGATGGCACTCAACAACGCACGACTGTTCTTGCGGTTGAGCGCAACACAAAAGTGATGGAGCCAGTTACGCGAGACGCAGAAATTTAAGTCCGCAGTTCAAACGCCTTGAACGAGGCCAACAAAAACAAAAGCCACTGCAACGAATTGCAGTGGCTTTTTCTAATTCAAGTTTGAAGCGATCGTGTTCGCTTCGATTGCATCAGTTGCGCTACCAACCTCTGCCGCAACCTCGTCCGCCGCCGTAAAATCCACCACCGAAACCGCCACCGTAAAATCCGCCACCACCATAGACTGGAGCGAAAACCGGACGCGCCGCGTAAACAGGTGCATAGACAGGCCGAGCAAATCCGCCACCGAAACCACCACCGTAAATCGCAGGGCCGCCAAATCCACCACCCACGAATCCGGGTCCACCAAATCCACGATTGATATTGCTGTAGCTGAATCCACTTCCGAAGCCGTTTCCAATGCTAATCGCGAATCCACCGCCACCACGATGGCCATGCCCACGATGCTGAGCCTGCGACTCACTGGCCATGAACGATACCGCGCAAACGGCGAACAATAATATTGCAAAGTGTTTCATCACGAACTCCCTTTTGAATTGATAAACCTACGACGCACCCCAGACGCTGTCTTATTTTATCGGTCGCACCATCGAAGGGTCGCCTTCAATCGTCAGTGCCATTGATTAAGTCCTTCAATGCCGAGCTTTTCGGCAATTGGGACTTTCGTTTTGGGTGTTCAAAGCGGTACATTTGGTCTGCCAACGACTCGCTAAGGCAGTTGACCATACCAACACGCCTCAGCAAGAAACACTTGGACCGATTACTCCGATTGATACTTAAAATCGCATCAGCGAAGCCGCTCTCGATATTCCGTTGTGCGATGGCGCTGAGGACTAATTCATGAACGAAACGAAAAATCCTGAATCACGAATTCCACCAGGACAACAACTCGTTGCGCCCGGCAAGTGGCCTGTCATCGGCGAACGTGAACCGGCTCAGTCTGACGCGCCGTGGTCGTTCACCGTTACTGGCGAAGTCTCCAACCCAGCCACGTTTTCGCTAGACGAGCTCCGATCGCTTCCTCAGACTTCAATCACAATTGACATTCACTGCGTCACGCGCTGGTCAAGACTAGATGTTTCGTTTACCGGCGTTCTGCTCAAGGAAATTCTCGACCGCGTCGCGCCCACTGACAAAGCAAAATTCGCTTCGTTCATTGCTCGATCAACCAGGCGACATTCGACGTCGCTTTTGATTGACGAAGCCGTTGAACTTGGCACGCTGATCGCCCTCGACGTCGATGGAAAGCCAATTGAAACTGGGCACGGGGGACCACTGCGAAACATCACTGAAGGAAAGTATTTTTACAAAAGCGTAAAGTGGTTGGAGAAACTTGAGATCCTTGAAAAGGACAAACTTGGATTTTGGGAAGCAGAATCCGGATACCACAACGTCGCTGATCCCTGGAAGGAACAACGCTACATGGTCCCAACGATCGACCGGCGCCGCTCGATCAAGCTGATCGAGACTCGAGACTTTGCTGGGCAAGACCTACGCAGTATTGATGCCTCGGAACGCGACCTTGAAAACCTGAACGCAAAAGGGGCTTCGCTGCGTGACGCAAATTTCACGGGTACAAATTTGCCCAATGCAGATTTCTCAAACGCAAACCTCTCCAACGCACACTTCCACAATGCGAATCTGCGGGGAGCAAAGTTTGTTGATGCTGATGTTGAAGGCGCGGATTTTTCGGGAGCGGATTTGCGCGATGTAGATTTCTCGGGATGCTCCGCAATCGGTGCTTCGTTTTATTCTCAACGCGATGGCCAAACCGTGGAAGCCATCATCGACCAGAGCACCGTCATGAGTGAATCGGTCATTGCTCCGCTGTTCCCAGCTCAATTGGAATTCGTAAAGAGTAAGTTAACAGACTGAAAAACTAGAATCTTGAGTTGACTTGTTTATGTATTGGACCTTGCTTAAAGATGGTTTCTTTCAAGATCCACAACCTGGTTCGGATTCAGTCCCGCTTGAAAAACGTGTCTGAAAATCGTGAACGGCTTCGTAACTGCACCTTAATTTGGCGAAGTCTTTCTATTGACCTTGCAGTTCCTTGCTCGGGTTGTTGAATTCCTTGATTGTCGATCCAATGACAATTCGAGTTTTCTATTAGATCCACGACTTGCTGTTTGAACACAGAGCTCTGGATATCAACGCCCCCGAGGGACACGTCCCTCAATCAACCGGAGGAAGAGATGTCATCAGATTCAAGAACCCAACAGATGAAAACACTTTCGCCAAAGCGAAATTCATCCAACGCCAACTCGGCCCAAGAGCTTGCCGAAGAACAGCTTAATCACTTTTTCATTGATCCCAAGACTGAGTTCGGGGAAACGTTGCTTCGTGTTGTCGAACGGATGTATGAGTCTCAAGGAGACATCGCCCACCTCTGGCAACTAACTTTGGAAACGATGAATTCGCTTGACCAAAACGATCGCATTCAGCGGTTCAACGCGAAAAAGTTCCTTTCGTTCCAGCTCGCCAAAGTTCTCGATACACTTCAGCATCCGTTTCGAAAAAGCTACCAGTCGCTTGGCTACAAGTGCGAAACGATGGCCGCGAAAGGGCCTTACCCCGTTTTCGATAACGTGACGGCACTGTTTTCAGCCACTCCGGTCATCACGCGCACCGCGACTTACATTTATGCTTGTGCAGAATGGATCGAGGATGCGTTTCGCGGCAAGGAATTGATGCTTGAGATTTACTCTCGCTTGCTTAACCCAACAAGCGTTTGCCTCGCGAACCACATCGTCGACTTAGAGGCTGGGAAATACGCACCCGAATACATGGCCTGGAACTTTAACAGCGGCATGGCAGCAATTGATTCGGCGCTTGCCCACCTGCTTGGTCGCGACGACATCCTGATCACCAGCCGCAACATTTACGGCGGTGCCTATCAACTGATTCATGACTGGTACGCCAAAGAAGGAAATCTTGAAATCGCGGTCGAAACATTTGATGGATTTACTTCCGCTGAATTCGAGCCATTCCTTGCCGAAGTTCAAAAGAAGTACGCAGATCGAATCAAAGACGGACGAAAGATCTACGTCTATCTTGAATCGCCGTGCAATCCACAAGGCTACGTTCTCGACGTGGCGGGCATTTCCAAGATCTCTCATGAGGCCGGCCTGAAAGTCATTCTTGACGCGACGGTTGGCACTCCATTCCTCTACCGTCCACTTCACCGCGAAGACGTCAACGAGCGTCCGGACTTCGTGATTCATAGCTACACGAAGGACCTAAGCGGCTGTGGCGCGGTGATCGCAGGTTGCGTCATCGGGCGGAACAATGACATGTTCATCCCGAAGGGCCAATCAGTTGGTAATCAATCTTGGGATCAAACGATGTTCTGGAATGTTTACTACGTTAAGGGTGCGTTCCTGAATGCTGATGCTGCATTCGAAGTGATGCAAGGGATGAAGACGCTGACCGTTCGAATGCTGCGTAAGTGCATCAACACGCAAATCCTGGCGGACTTTTTGAATTCCCATTCCGACATCCAAGTCAACTGCAACGGAGTCGACTCCAACGAGAACTTTCCGTTGCGAGAGGAAAACATGTACCTTGGCTTGCCGGCACCTCTGTTCACCTTTGACATGGGCGACATTGAACGATCCGCCTTTCAAAAGTTTTTTGACTCGTTGTCACCCACGTTCGGCCACATGATTAGCTTGGGCCAGTCGAACACGATCGTGAGTTGCCCGGCGCTGACGACGCATTCCGAGTTGGACGAGAAAGCACTTGCCGACTCCGGTCTCACGCCAACAACGGTTCGCTGTGCGGTCGGCGACGAAGATCCAATTGATTTGATTCGACATTTCGTTCATGCAGCACGAGGCACAATCGACTTGGCCGTACCGGGCTATTCTGAAAAGTTCATGAGCGAGTCTGAAACGCGCGCGATGATTCGAGAACATTACGTTGAGACCCACGCGGCTCATGTGGAAAATCAATTGGAACGTTCTGGCGAAGATCCTTGGTTTTAACTTTGTTTCGAAACGCCTGAGTTTGCAACGTTTGTGAGGCAGGGGAAAAGCCTCGCAAACGGTGGGCATCTGCTCAAATATCCGGCAACATTTTGCTGGTTTTGCCGAATAGCTTCAGTAGCTTTGCAACTGATTTAGAAAAGGAATCGTTATGAATTCAACCGAAAAACCCCAAGGCCAATTGGTGACCCTTGTTTCTGTTCCAACCGAAGTCGAAGCACGTCCAATCGTTGCCGCTCTCAAGGCCGCTGGAATCTCAACAACAATGACTGGCGAGTTCACAGCGGGATTCATCGCTGAGGCTCCGGGAGAAATCGCAATCAAGATCTTCAGCAAGGACGTGAAGGTCGCCAAGAAGCTGTTGGAAAAATTCGATCTTGAAAACGACGCAATCGACTGGAGCAAAGTCGACGTCGGCAAACCGGTTGATGAATAGTAGGAGGCTCTTCCCTAATCGCGAACCTGAGTGCTCTTTGCTAGAGAGGGTTGAGCAATCGAGTTTTAGATTTTTTAACGCAAAGTGCGCGAAGGCCGCAAAGACGCGCAAAGAACGTTCTGCGAATAAAACTCTCTGCGGCTCTGCGTGATGGATTTCTATGGTGGCGTACTTGTAAGAACAAGCAAATAAAGCCATCAGGATTTGCCGGCCCAAGACTGGCGCTTAACGGCACACAATTTTAGGACTTAATCCGAAAAAAAGCCCGATCGACTTTCGATCGGACTTTTAGTTTTTCAGAGGAAAGCTGCTTAAACTTTCACGTTGGCTTTCAAGCTTGAGTTAGCCTTCGACTTTAATATCAATCTTGCGTGGCAAGATTTTCTCTGACTTAGGCAAGACGATCTTCAACAAGCCGTTCTTGAATTCGGCTTGAATCTGGTCAGGTTCAACCAGTTTCGAAAACTCGAACGCGCGTTTGAATTCGCCACTTTGACGTTCGTCACGAACGGAACTGACGCCTTCGCCAAGCTCGTCGTTCTTTTTCTCGCCAGAAATTTCAAGACGACCTTCTTGCATTTCCAAATTCACATCTGCCGGATCAACTCCAGGAAGCTCGACGAGCATTTGATACTCGGTGTCTGATTCACTCACGCTGATCCGCGGAGTCCAGCCTTTTTCGGAATTGAATTTTCCCGGATTACTTTTGGAACCGTCACCAAAAAATTGTTCGACGAGATTCTCCACATCAATTTGAAAGTCACCGAAAGGTGTTGTTACGCGATTTTTCTGATTGAGTTTCATTTTGATCCTCCTGTAGGTTCGAATTTGGCTGCTGACGAATTGTCAGCATGCCGCAAGTAACTCAAGAGAACATTACGCAAGGAGCGTGCCAAACGCTTATCTGCAACCAGCGATCACCTCTTTTGCCTTTCAACACCTTGAAAAAAACGTTTCTGACTCTCAAGAAGTAAACCAAGTGACGGCTTAAAAAATAACAGATCGAGACACCCAACAGACTGCCAAGTTGTGAACCTGAAAAAACAATGGACGCTCTTGGACACTTGGGTGGAGCACATTCGCAATGACAAAGCTCGTGAAATCGAGTTTCAACCTCCAGCTATTCCATTAAAAGAACAAAAATGCGCCTCCGGCTTAATCTTTTCAGTATTGAATCACAAACAAGTATTTGACGCGCCAAACAGCTTCAATAGAATTGAGAGGCGACCTCTCTCTTCTCTTCCTACCCAATTCCTACCTTCATCTCATCAATTATTCTCTGGAGCTCCCAATGAGTCTGTTTTCAACCAATCGATATAGTCGACGATTTGGTCGCCATGCTCGAAGTCGCACTAAACACTCAGCCAATGCTATTGAATACCTACAGCTAGAACGTCGACAACTTCTGGCTTGCATTGAAGTTAGTGGAGCAATCTCGGAAGACACGGTCTGGGATTCAGCTGACGGCTACTGCCTGATTGGCGATGTCGTCGTCGAAGAAGGCGTGATATTAGAAGTCAACTCAGACTTGGAGTTTGACAAACAAACGGATCACGAGATCAGAGTTGAAGGAAACTTGACGTTTGACCAAATGCGGAGCGGAGATTTACAAATCGTTGTTTCGCCAACCGGCGTCTTCAATGTTACGAATTCCGAACTTGGCTGCGCTGAATGCGAGACCTCCCAATTCACGGTCATCGTAAATGGTTCGCTTGATGTTGCGGACAGCACATGGATTTATTCAAACATTCAAGTTAATGAGGACGGATTGGCATCGCTTTCAGGATCTGAACTTTCCAGTAACTCAAGAGCCGCGATCAACGTAGATGGAAAACTTGATCTACTCGATGTGATGCATAACTCTCCTGTTGATGTTGAGGTGAATGGTGAATTCGAAAGCCGAAACACCGTATTTCAAAACACAATGTCTGAGCCAATGACGATTACTTTCGTCGGGCAGTCAACTGGATTCATACATGAAGGCAGACTCCAGAATTTTCGAATGCAGCTCAGAGATGATTCCGTTTTGGTAGTAGATGATGCGGGGATCGCGGGCCTCAATACTGGCTACAGTCAGATAATTGTTGATTCCAGTTTGACCATTCGAAATTCAATTGTGTTCGCCAATGAAGTGATTGCAAACGATGCAGAGTTGATCTTCGAGAACAATTCCATTTCTTCTCTGGATCTACAATCCGAAAGTGGCACGCTTAAGTTTTACGAGAGCAGCTTTCAATACTTTGAACTTGACATCAGCACTACCTCGACCACGGAATTCAAGGATAACAATTTTGTTCGGGGAACGATCAACCTTCCTGGAGGAATGGAATCATTTTTATGGGAGGGTAATGAATTTGAACAATCAAGTTCGGCGGTTTTGCACTCACAGGTTAGTTTTAGTTTCAACCCGGATCTCTTGAGCAGAGTCATCGCCGGTTCAACCGGCCTCGATTTACTCGAACACGCAGCTCTTATTGGAACGATGACACAAGACGTTGTCATTGAGAAAGGAGGAGATCTCTGGCGACATTCAGCACGGATTCGCGAGCTAACGATAAAAGAAAATGCCTCTCTAACGATTGGTCCAGGAATACGAGCAAGAGGAAGTATTGATGTGCTTGGCCTCTTAAGTGCCGAGCAGGCCGAGTTGATCCTTGTTGGAACGGTAAGAAGCGGCGGAACATTTAATATTGTCGATAGTACAACGACCAGTCAAACTTTGGCTTTTGAAGCAGGAAGCCAAGGGCTGATTCAAGGCAGTTTGCTGCAGTCCGAATTCAACATCGACAGTGGTTCATCGATTCAATTCAAGAGCAACTATATTGACGCTGCCGTGTCAAAAGCAACTTTCGTGGCCTCTGGTGAACCCGACAAAGCGATTGATATGTCCGGCAACTTTTGGAACATGAACACAGAGCGCATATCGCAAATTATCACGGACCAGTCTGATGACCCTGCGTTACCAAAGATCAACTTTGATCCTCGTGTTATCGATTCACCATTGAACCAAACAATTTCCGGGACAGAGGGAGATGATGAGATCCTCATTGAACTGGAAACCACCCATCTTGTTCTTGGGCCACTTACAGTGACAATCAACGGGGAACCTGCAGAAATTGATCTCTCGTTTATGAATCGGATAAATTTTGACGGGCTTGGCGGTGAAGATTCTGTCACGTTTAAGCTCAATGCCAACCGACCTGCTGAGGTTTCGGCATCCACCCATTTTGGCCCGACCGAAACCTTAACTAAATTCTTCTCAGGGGCTCATCCACTTAATCGAGAATTCATTTTTGCGGGATTTGAGAATACGAATGTCGAGTTTCTGGCAAAG
>CAYMFZ010000104.1:0-12617 GCA_964389585.1 uncultured Pirellulaceae bacterium
CGAATCCCACTACGATGATCGCACGATTTTAGGTTTTGAAATGTCCTCTAGTAACCTCTACTGTTTTTGCAAACCTTTGGGAAACCGAAATGCTCTCAGCCGCCATCCTTGTTTCAGACAACATGCTTTCAGAAAGCCCCGGCAAGTCGGCGGACCAATTCGAACTAGTCGAGCAGATGGGCAAACTAACCCCAGCGTTTGACGCACAGGGTATCAAGCTTGATTTGGTCAGATGGAAAGTCGCCGCCAGTGAGGCCAAAAATTACGACGCCATGTTGCCACTTTTTGTTTGGGACTATTTCGAAAACAACCAAGAGACATTCTTGGCTGAAATGGCGCAGGTAGAAGAGCTAACACGATTGCTAAATTCCTATCAAGTCTTGAAGTGGAATTCGCACAAGCGTTACCTCGAAGATCTCGCGGAAAAAAATGCGCCTACCATTCGCACACTCAACGTTGAAAATGTAAACGAGCAAAACGTTGAGTCGGCTTTTGAATCGCTGGGCACCGACACCTTGGTCATTAAACCAACCATTGGCGGGGGAGCTTGGCGGCAAGTTCTCTACGAACGAGGGACTCCGTTTCCTTCGAGTGACGAGCTTCCTCCAGAGTCGGCTTTGATTCAAGCTTTTTTGCCCAACGTCCGAACGGAAGGCGAGTACAGCTTCATCTATTTCAATGGTAAGTTTTCCCATGCGGTCAACAAGAAGCCAAAGAATGGCGACTACCGAATCCAGTCAGCCTATGGCGGCATCGAGTCAGCCTATGACCCTGCGTCTAGTGAACTGGCAACCGCTGAAACCATTCTTGAGCGATTAGAATTTTTACCGCTTTACGCTCGCGTCGATTTAATCCGAGGCACAGACCAAAACCTGAAACTGATTGAGCTAGAAATGATCGAGCCGTATCTTTACCTTCCCTTCGCATCAGGTGAAGGTGCTGACAATACGGGCGCGCAATTGTTGGCAGCAGCCTTAAAAAAGCGATTGACCTAGCTCATCGCAAACAGACAAACACTAACTAAAAAGCAACGGTTGTTTTGGCTTGGCTGAAGAAAGCGTTCTGAGAATTTGACCTGCAGCCGCCATCCCACTTAGGAAAGCTCCTTCTACTCGCGACCCTCCGGCCCAATCACCGCAAGCCACGATGGTCGCCGAATCGTTCGCGAAACAGCCTGAATCGGATGATGAATTCGGAATCGCGAACTTCCACCGATGAGATTGCAAGTGAACGTGAGAGTCAGTCGTAACTCCGACGACTCGCGCAAACTCGGCCAACATCATTTCTGCGACTTGCTCTGGATCACTCTCCCAATGTTCGGCCGTCCATTCTGGTTGGGCGTGAATGACCAAATGTTCAGTTCCACCGCGCCCAGGTTTGGTGCTATTGCGCGAGGCCCATGACAGAAAACTGCCGTGAAGGAACGCCCCGACCCACTGATCCGTGATCGGTTTCTCAAACGCAACCATGGTTGCCCAACACGGATTCATTTCGAGATTGGAGAGGGAGTTGGCGAGAGCGGGAAAATTCCCCAGCAACTCGGCTGACTGTGCCGCCGGAGCTGAGACAATCAAGCGGTCAAAGGAACCAAGAAAGTCGCCGGAGTCGTCGAATAGCGCAAATCCGTTTTCAGTTGAACCATCTAGTTGTTGAATTTTCTTAACGCGAACTTGAGTGCGAACTTCAACATCAGCAGCCAAGTGCTTACAGACTGCGTTCATTCCGGGGACGGCAACAAAGCGGTCGTCGGAATTGGATTCTGATTTAATTTCGCCATCCTCAAACACAACAATTGTCTGCTCATCTCCCAGTTTTCGATTTGGCCATTTCTCGACGACCCCCTGATCAATCCATGAATCGACGTAGCGAATGAACCGTCGATCGCGCGCGGTGAAATACTGAGCTCCATGATCAAACGTTGCATTGGAGTTCTTTTCACCAATGCGTCGCGTTGACATTCGACCGCCAACTCCGCGGCCCTTTTCAAATACAGTGACCTTCATCCCATGATCTTGAAGCGTCCTTGCCGCGAACAAACCTGAGATCCCAGCTCCAATAACTGCAACGCTTGGAACCGGATCGTAACGCGGCTTGGTCACTTTCTTAAAATACGTTTCAGTAACCAAACGGCTCGCGTGAGTCGATGTAGGTCTCGGCCTGACGGTCCCAACAATCTGTTGCTCTGGTTCAAACGGGCGGTCGAATTGCCCCAGGCACCACAAAATTCCTCCGTAAGAAGCCGGATCGCGACCGTCAAGCGCGTAGCGGTGATTGAGGTCAATGATCGTGTTGAGAGCGACTTGTGGAGATTGCTTCCAATTCAAAATCGCTTTGCCCCAAGTCATCCGCACGTTGTTGTGAAGTTCGCCTTGCATCAACAAAGACTTTTGGGCCGCGTTCCAAAACTCATCTCTCGTTTTGCCACGAGCCAACTGCTCGTTCGAATAAGTTTCCGGGCGTGAGTCGTTTGCGTGACGGTCGAGAGTCTCCCGAGCCCAATCAGGAAGCGCCGACCATTGACCGTGATCGTCGCGATAAAAGCAAAATGCATACGCGAGTTCACGCCAAATCAGCAACTCATCGAGGTACTTTTCAGATCCCGCGTTGTCGAACCGAGCAGCTTCGCGGGCAATCCGAAAGGGTGAGACCATTCCGTAGTGAAGGTAAGCCGACATCCGACTGACGCCGTCAAGCAATGCGTTATTTCTTTGTTTTGCGTAGCGAGCAAGTTGCTTTTTCTTAAAATCTTCCCAACGGGTATAGCCTGCGCTGCTTCCACCGACCGTATCTACGACCGGGCCAACCGCGTGGTCAATTTCGCAATTTGAAATTAGCCGAGCAAGATCTTCTGCTTGCAGGTCAAGCGACGCAAATGGAAGTTTGCCCATATCAATGGGCCGTGTTTCGATTTCCAACTCTGGCCACGACCGAGTCAAACGTTCGGCATAGATTTTCTTTGTCGCGCTGCGAAATTTAAAGGCTCGTGTGTGTGCCTTTTTCAACAGCAGCATCGGAGCTACGCAAGCTGTGTCAACGCTGACGACGGGCGTCTTTGTTTTGCTTTTCAGAATGTTCAAAAATCGTCGCGGCGGATCGACTGGCATGTCTTCCGTGACAACGACGCTTGCCTGATCAGCCAGCCTTATCAAATGATCTCGACGGTCATCACGAGTGGCAAGATGAAACGCATAGCTGATTCCCGTCTCCGCGAACTGAGCCTGAACATTGCGAGCGCCTTGCAGCATGAAAGTGTGATGACGATCGGAAGCGAAGTCGTAGTGCTCCGAGATCGCATGGTAGACCAACAGAGGAACTCCCTGGCGATGCGCGATCCACCGAGCCACATCCAATGCCGGATTTTCGTCGCCGCGAACGGCTGACCGCATCCAGTAAAGAACGAATTGTTGAGAGCTTGCCTCGTTCTCGACCGTACGTCCATCATGGATCCGCGTTCGTTCAAGCAAATATTCTGGAAGTGATTCAAGCATGGCGATCGATGGATTGGTAATTCAAACAAAGACTTCGAACAAACCGCAAGTTGATAGTTAAGTTATCCAATGATTTATCAGCGCTTAAGTTTTGCGGTCTTAAAGATCAGCCGCCTCGCGTTAGCGTCCGGTTTTACGCGATTGCCCCGGGCGCTAACGCACTGCGGCTTATTCTAAGTTTAAGCGATCGTTTTGCTATCGAGGTGGGTCTGTCTTTGGATGAGCGGATTTATTGCACTGGCAAGCCGACCCTACAAAACAATCGATGTGTTAACTATCCCTGCCAATTGCAGTTTCCCATCGGTCTTTGAATGTTTTGAGCTGTGAGGAATGGCCGTGCAACTGGTTTGGTATAAACGTGATCTGAGAGTTAGCGATCACGCTCCACTCACTCGGGCCTCGGAATCAGGTTCATGCGTTGGGCTCTACGTTTATGAACCGGAACTGATCGAGGCCGAAGATTTCGACGCGGCACATTTGAATTTCATAAACCAGTCGCTGGTCGAACTAAGAACAAGCTTGCGACAACGTGGTGGCGAACTTCTTCTGAGAACGGGGCGAATGCCTGAAGTCCTCAACCAACTCCATGACGAAATTGGCATTGAAAAGATCTGGGCTCACGAAGAGACGTTCAATGGCATTAGTTATCAACGAGACCGCCGTGTCCGGGCTTGGGCAAAATCATCCAACGTTCCTTTTGAAGAGATTCCGCAGTACGGCGTTGTTAGAAGACTGAAAGACCGCGACGGTTGGGCAAAGCAATGTAGCCAACGGATGAAGCAACCGCTTCTCTCGGCGCCTCAACAAATCAACTTGCCTCCAGAAGTCACAAAGCTTTCGAAGGGAGAGATTCAAACTCCAGATCGTTTTCGCGTTCGCACATTCCAGCGGAAGAAAGTTCAGGCTGGAGGCGAAGCCAACGCAGTAAAGTGTCTTACGAGTTTTCTTGAATCGCGTGGAGTCAATTACCGCTCGGAGATGTCAAGTCCGCTGACAGGTGAAACGGGATGCAGTCGGCTGAGTCCGTTTATCGCATTGGGAAACATTTCGATGCGCTCGATTCACCAGCAAACTCAGGCAAGAGTTGACGAACTAAAGCAGCAACGAAGCTCCGGAATGTCGATCGAACCGAATTGGCTTAAGTCGCTTTCCTCTTTCAAGTCGCGACTGAGTTGGCATTGCCACTTCATGCAAAAATTGGAGGACGAACCTGAAATTGAATTTCGCAATTTCAACCGGGCTTACGATGGGTTGCGAGAGAACGAGTTCAACGACGAATACTTCGCCGCGTGGTGTGCAGGACGGACGGGCTATCCGATGGTGGACGCTTGCATGCGGGCGTTGCATCAAACAGGTTGGATCAATTTTCGTATGCGAGCCATGCTGGTTTCGTTTGCGTCGTACCACCTTTGGTTGCACTGGCGACAACCGGCGATCTACTTGGCTCGACTTTTTCTTGATTACGAACCAGGCATTCATTACAGTCAAATTCAAATGCAAGCCGGTGTCACGGGCATCAACACGGTTCGCATTTATTCACCAATCAAGCAAGTCATTGACCAAGACCCAGAAGGCATCTTCATTCGACGCTACCTCCCAGAATTGGCCAATGTACCCGACAAACATTTGGCGGAGCCGCACAAGATGACAGCGATGGAGCAAACCCTGTTTGAGTGCCAAATTGGAGTCGATTATCCGGCACCGATCGTCGATCACAAAACGCAATACAAAATCGCCCGCGATCGAATGCACAATTTAAAAAAGCTTCCTCAAACCCGGCAGGCATCTGAGCAGGTCTTCCAAAAACATGGGAGTCGAAAGACGCCAATGCGTCGGAGGTAAGTCGATGCATTTCGAGTGATACTGAACAACCTGAACAGCACTCGCCAGTTTGAAAGACCTTGATAAGATCCTCTCAACATTTGGCAGACAGCGACCACCAGCTACCCACGTTGACTCTTACAGCGAAAACGGCCAACCAAAAAGTCTCTCTTGGCCAGATGCTTCGTATTTCGACCCGTTGTGCGTGCTCGCCACAGCCGAAACGATGACGGCTTCAAATTCTTCCGCATCAATTTGATAACTTGACCGGGCTCCAATCCAAACTGCTCGCGAATCGCGTCGAACGTCGTGCGATCTTCCCAAGCCATTTGAATGACGCGATCCGTTTGGGCTTCGGTGAGAGGTGAGACTTTGGCCATGTTTAAGCTTCCAGTTTTAATTTTGAGTTGGCTTCTCTACTACGACAAAGTTGACGAGCTCTTCGGCATCGCTCGCTACAGTATTTGACTTCGTCCCAGACCTTCGCCCACTTCTTTCGCCAAGTCATCGCTTTTTTGCAAACGACACACGTTTTGGAGGGCAAATTCTGCTTGTTCATTTTCATCTCCAATTGGATTGTCGAGAAATTCAACTTCGAAACCACGCATGTAAGGCAAACGCAACCTTCTTTTGTCTGAGTTTGAACCGTAGTACCAGCCAGACGACAACGGTGAGAGGTCCGACAAACTAGCGGAACTGCTTAAATTCCCGGGACGAGATTGTTGGCCACAATAGTTGGCCAATCGTGGAAACACTGACGTTGAACGTTTCACTGTCGTTACTAAGCCCTCATCCAAAACCAAAAGACTGTTCGACAGTGAGCCGAAGGCGCAAGCCTCGGGCCGGAACGGCCAGCAAAACAAGTCACTCGTTGGGATGGCCCGAGGCTAGCCGGCTAGCGCCAACGGCTCACCACTTTCGGGATAGCCTCTCGGTTATTGTCTCACAATTTCGCGGAACAGCGTTGCAAAGACTATCTTTTTTGCGGTTCACCGAAAAACCACCAAGGAAAAGAAACTCATGTTCGGAATGAAATCAAAAAAAGAAAAGCTCGAAGCAAAGCTAAAGAAACTGCTCACCGAAGCCTACGAACTTTCACACACCAATCGGACCAAGAGCGATCAAAAGGCAGCGGAAGCTGAAGAACTCAGAAAGCAAATCGACGAGATGAGCTAATACTCACCCGAAACAGTTGTCGCGCCACGACAAACCTTCGTTTCTATTAAAGCAATGTTTGCATTTGCCAGATTCAAGATATCGGCAAATTATCTGGTGAGCAGAACGTTGCGCTTGTTTTCCAACTCTTCAAACCCTCGTGCAATTCGAATGCTTCCTCATGTGACGTTGTCACTGTTGCAGTAAATCAAAAACGAGTTTTCCCGTTTTTGAGACGTTGCTTCCTTTGGGGTCCAAATTTTCTTTTGTCGGACTCGTTCCCGTTTTGAATGTATTGAAAACGCTATCTCCGGGAGCGAAGTTCCAATAGGTCCAGCCGATCTTGTGTCGATTGATAACTTTCAACCAACGCGCCGTGGCTTCCGGATCATTCTCACTGTCTCTTTCCCAAGTCGCCGATGCCCATTCAGTTACAAACAAAGGGAGTTTGGCTGCTGCTGCATCAACTGCTTTGTCAAAATTGTGGCCGGCTGCATAGAAATGAATCACGTAGAGAATGTTGTCTTGCTTCAATGGAGCGTTCGCAATGTCCTGCCACTTCATTCCACCTGACTGCCCGAGCGAAGACCAGGCAGGCGTGCCAACCAAGACCACTGCCTCGGGCGAGTGCTTCCTAATCACGGGAATCACTTCGTTCGCATACTCTTTGATTTCTTCCCAAGTTACTTCGTGGCCTTCAACGTCTTTGTAACCCGTTTTGTTCGGCTCATTCGCAATCTCATACAAGATGTTTGGCACACCCGCATAACGCTTGGCCATCTTTTCAAAGAACAGTTTGGAGTCCTTCAAATAGTAAGAAGGAAAACCTGGATGATGAATATGCCAATCGATGATGCAGTACACGCCATTTTCAACGCAGGCGTCGGCGATTGAAAAAATCATCTTGTCGAAGTCTTCTGGCTTCAAGTTTGGGTTATCAAGGTAGCCCTCTTCGTAGATGTAAACTGACAAGCGAATAATCTCGGCATTCCAATCTTGTGCGGCGGACTTTACAGCAATTCCATCTTTGTAAAAGTCACCAAACCACTGAAGACCATGCGTGGCAACCCCTTTGAGTTGAACGGCTTCGTCCTTTGAATTGACCAAGTGCGTACCTTCGACCTTCAATTGACCATGCTTTTCCAAAGACGTTTGTGCCATCGAAACAGAGCAAAGGCATAGCACAAAAAATAAGGTGAGAGTTTTCATCATTGCAGAACCAGTTAAATATTTAAGTTAGCGAGACCTCGAATCAGGTTGCCTGATAATAGTCGCCAGGATTCTGTTGCGGAAGATCTCCAACTTCGGCAACGTTCATTCATTAAGTGCCAGTGAGCCAGAAGACGCCAATCAGTAATCCTGAAGGTTTGACGCCAAAAGGTCCTCGTTGATCGCTTCAACCCTTGAGTTGCTTGAAGCTTGAAACGAACTTCATCCGATGTGAAACCAAAAATTTGCAAAAAACTTGCTTGAGTCGTGTCAGAAGCACCAACCTCACTCCATTCCTATCCAGAAAGTGACTCACTCACTCGAACAGGATTAGAAATGAACGCAAACAAGAGACTCAGCCGCAGCTTAGCACTGTGTTTTGCAGCGACACTAATTTTTACTGGAATCTCGCAAGCTCAAATGATTGTGGGCACTAACCTTGACGGAGTCTCTCCGTGGGGGGCAAACCACTTTGTCGACGTCTTCAAGAACCAGTCGGCTTGGTTGACCCGCGGGGTTGATGGAGAAGGCTGGGACACAGAGTATCGCGACCAAATTCCAGTGGACGCAAATGGCTGGCCAACTCGTATCCCATTTAATCCGGGCGACGGAAGTCAAATGCAATACGTTCACACACAAATGCCAATTCGTGGTGCGGGCGTTTACCGACTGATTGTCGAAGGAACCGGGCGAATCGAGTTCCTTGCTGCCAATGGCTTGCTCGATCCAAGTACGCCTTGGCAAGGCAGCACGACGTTCACGCCAATCGGTGGTCAGCAGGTTTTTAACTTGACCATCCATGACTCAGAACACGGCGACGGAACAGGTGAGCTTTTCCTTAGCATCCATGAAAGCGACGCCAACGATCCGATTCGCAACATGAAGTTGATCGCGCCGGGACATGATGCGACTCACAGAGACGCTCCCTTCACACCTTCATATACTGACGGACTCGAAGTCTTTTCCAATGTTCGTTTCATGGATTGGGGACAGACCAATGCCAGTCCCTTGATCAACTGGACAGAACGTTCGACACCGAACTACTACACGCAAGCCAGTGCACCTGGCGTGGCTCTCGAACACCAAATTCAAATGGCGAACCAAGTGCAGCAAAGCGCATGGTTCTGCGTGCCGGCGCGAGCCAACGATGACTTTGTTCGAAACATGGCTCGAATGATCCGCGATGATCTTGATCCAGATTTGAAAATTCTGATTGAGTACAGCAATGAGACTTGGAACTTTATCTTCTCACAAACTGCTTACGTGCAAGATAGGGGCGAAGCACTTGAGCTTCATCCTGACCGCTGGATTGCTGGCCAAAGGTACGTCTCTCTGAGGTCGGCTCAAATCTGGCAAATTTTTGCAGAGGAATTTGGCAACGAAGCAGATAACCGGTTGGTCAAAGTCATGGCGGGATTTGCCGGCAATGCTTTTCTAACTCGGCAGCGAATGGATTATCTTCAGGAAGAAGCCATCAATCCGCATGGCCACCGCGCAGACGCCGTCGCGATCGCACCTTATTTTGGTAGTGCCGTTCCAGAAGACATTGTGGCCGAAGACATTATCGAAACGATTTCGGTCGAAGAAATTCTTGACCGCGCTGCGGCAGACATTCTGGGTTTTGCCACCACAACGGTCAACGATCACAAACAGATCGCGGATGACTTTGGTGCGTGGATGATTACCTATGAAGGGGGTCAACATCTCGTCGCACCTTTCAGTCATTGGAATGACGAAACCATGACTGAAAAACTGTTCGCAGCCAATCGTAATCCGAGAATGTACGACTTGTACACCGCTTACATGGACATGATGCGAGATGGCGGAGTCACGTTGCACAGCAACTTTAGCTTCATCGCCACACCGACTCAGTTTGGCTCGTGGGGGCTCTACGAGTACCAAGGTCAAACGATCGCCGAAGCACACAAAGCACGCGCGACGCGTGATTGGATCAACAACAATCCGGCTGGCAACATCACTCCCGTCGCTCGCCCCGGAAACGACTTTCAAGTGATTGACTTTGATGACGATCAAACCGAAACCGTCACACTGGATGGGACGGCTTCGCGCGATTTTGACGGAATGATTGTCGACTACCGTTGGTTACGCGACGGGACTGCGATTGGATCGGGAGCCACTGCCGAACTCGAACTTCCTGTTGGTCGGCATACGATTTCCCTGGAAGTTACTGACAGCGGCGGAGCGACTCAAACCAGCGAAGTCATTGTGACTGTCGCTCCGGCATCAGCCTTGTGGGTTTGCGTTGAATCTGATTTCACAGGCATCTTTCCAAGTAACAACACACCGTGGACTTCCACGTCAGTGCTTGATTCGAATGTAATTTTCAGTGGCTGGGAACTCGCGGGAACGCTTGTACCTTCTGAATACGACGATGTATTTGGTTTCAGCGGCGTCTTCGGTGCTGAACCTTTGAACTACGAACAAGCCATCGCAACTGATGCGTATCTTTCATTCACGGTTGAGCCAATTGGGGAATTCGAACTTGACTTGCGAGGGGCTGAAGTCGCTTTTGAGATCGAGCGTATTGGTGGTCTATCACCATCCCAGTTTTATTTGCTTTCAAGCGTTGACGGATTCGAAGTCGGTCGCGAGTTAACTGATGGTCGCGTTGATGGAGAAAACGTACCGGTGGAGATTCGAGCGACGCTTCCGTTCGATGGTTTCCGAACTGCTGAACCGATCGAGTTTCGAATCTATACAGTTGGCGGCCAATGGGGCGGACATGACCTGTCGCTCAACTCGTTTCGTCTCAATGGAGCCGCCGTTGGCGAGTCCGAAACTTTGATCGGCGACGTGAACCTTGACGGCGTTGTCAACCTGCTGGATATCAGTCCCTTCATCGACTTGCTGCTGAACGGTGGTTACTCGGCAGAAGCAGATATTAATAGAGATGGTTCAGTCAACACACTCGACATTGATCCGTTCATAGAAATTTTGCTGGGCAACTAGAGATTCATTTCAGTCTGAGTTCAGCAATCTCGCTTGGCCATCGCCACTACCGTGCGATGGGAAACAAACAGCGAAGCGCAGCAGTGCTTCCCATGACAAACGCTGCTATCGCCGAATGGCGAATACTTTTAGCCACGGTAATGGCGGCAGCAATTAACCCACGGCGTGAGCCGTGGTGATCGTTGGTCTACCGCCAACCCAGGCCCGAAGGGGTGGCAGCAAATTGGTATCGCATAAAACGAGCCCGACTTACTGTCGCCCCTGCCGGGGCTTAAAGGATGGAGCAAGCGTCCATGGCTAACGTCATGGGCTACTCGCTGTCGCCACTACCGTGGCTAAACAATTCTAAACGCTAACAGGAAATTCAAATGAGAACTCCAACCCACTTTTTTTCGCTGCTCTTTTTCTTGATGGCATCCTCGCAATGTGGTGCTGACATTTTCATCTCATTCACGGGACTTGGCGAAGGAGACGCTAACACTTCAAACGACATCGTATTCAACATTGGCGATTCTGGAGTCGCTTACATTTGGTTCAGCGACGACACCAAAGTCGCCACGGGCGCGGTGCTTGATATTGCATGGAGTTATTCGGGCGTGATTCAATTTTCTCAAGCCGAAACAATCAAACCTGACATTGATTCCGAAACTGGCGTCGTGGACACCCGTTGGCAGTCAACTTCCAATGGAACCATTAGCGACGGGCTCGTTGACGAGATGGCGGGAGTTCGATTCCTTAGTGGAACAGGAATTCTGCCTTCACAAGTCACGGGCAGTTCACTTGAAGACACTTTTCACGACCCGGTTTCAAATGCGTTTCTTTTCGGATCAGTTAACTTCGAGGCCATGTCGTTAGGCGATGCAGTTCTTAACGCTTCGGTTGGTGATGGGCTGATTGTGGACGAAGGAAATTCACTCACTCCCAACTTTCGATCAGCCACCATTAGCGTTCGTGCGGTACCCGAACCATCTTCATTTGGTTTGTTTTTTGCAATTGCGATGCTGATGACTGCCAGAAGAACTAGAACCCGAGTGCGTCATATTTTATGATCGAACTTGCGAAAATTGAAACAACCTACGGCCAGCTAACAAACATGAATGACTTGATCCAGCCAACTTCGATCAGCCTTCTCGCGCTTGCGATGAAAAGCGACGTCGATGAAGAGGCTTGGAAAAATCTCCACGCCGTCTATTCGCCTTTGATCCAGCGTTGGTTGCGTGGCCGTGAAGTCGTAGGGGTCGACGCTGACGATCTTGCTCAAGAAGTCATGATTGTTGTGATGCGAAAGCTACCCTCGTTTTCGCACAATGGTCGTACCGGCGCATTTCGAAAATGGCTGCGAATGATTGTGTTCAATTGCACTCGGGATTTCTGGAAAGCCAAACGTATTCGACCCAAGACGATGGACGACACGGCTTTTCTGCGACAACTGGACGAACTCAAAAGCGACTCCAGCGAATTGACGCAGAAGTGGAACCTTGAACACGACCAGCTCGTAATGCAACAACTGCTTAAGCAAGCCGAAGAGACCGTTCAACCCACGACCTGGCAAGCATTTCAGCTTTGCACAATTGAACTCAAAGAACCGGACGAGGTTGCTCGGGAAGTAGGAATTTCATTGGCGTCCGTGTACGCCGCGAAGTCCCGAGTGTTGGCGCGGCTTAGGCAGCTTTCGGACGAATTGATTGACTAGGAACTCAGTGTGCGACAAGTAAAGAACCATCCAACAAATGACGAACTGGCGGCGTTCAGTCGAGGAACGATTCCCTCACAAAAGCAAATACGTTGAATCGAAGAGAAGTGGAGTATACCCAGCTACGTAACATTGGGCAAAACTCGCATCTCAATTTTTGCAGGAGCTCTTGCATGCAGCTCGATCAAGATTACGCTTTTACGCATGGGTTGCGATAGTAAGCAAATGCGTTAGCCCAGTACTGGTGGACACCAGCGGAAATTATAATCCGTTTCGGAGGA
>CAYMFZ010000105.1:0-7308 GCA_964389585.1 uncultured Pirellulaceae bacterium
CCACTACGATGATCGCACGATTTTAGGTTTTGAAATGTCCTCTAATTTCTAAACATCCAATTCGCTGATATCGAGTGCATGTTTCTCGATGAACTCTCGACGTGGTTCGACTTTGTCGCCCATTAGAATTCGGAACATGTTGTCAGCTTCAGCGGCGTTGTCCATTTTGACTTTGATCAACGTGCGGTTTTCTGGGTCAAGCGTCGTCTCGCGAAGCTCTTCCGCATTCATCTCGCCCAGCCCCTTAAAGCGTGTGACTTGCATCCCTTTTTCACCCGCTGCTCGGACAGCATTCACAAGCCCGCGCAAATCCTCGACACCCGTTTCTGACTCACCTTTGCGAAGTAAGTATCGAGCTTCTTCGATGCCTGTTCGATCTTTAGGAAGCAACGCTTCGATATCAAAGCCAAACTTTTCGAGCTCTTTCAAACCAGCGTTAATCGTTTTGACTTCATAGAACTCATTGATCCGAACCTGGTTGGCCGACTCAGTTGCTGAATCGTCTGCATCAGTATCGACCGTGACTTCTTCGCCCGATTCCTTCTCATGTTTCTTGATGAAATCATCCATCGTTTTGCGATCAGGAAACCAATGCTCGTCATTGCCAATAAAGAGATGAAAGACAGGCAGCTTTCCCGTTTCCAAATTCATCCGATTTGCGTGAGTCCGCAAGTTAATACCGCGACGCTCCAACGCCAAAATCGCGTCTTCCATACTGGCGAGCGTCATGCACAGATTCCGCATCTGGTCGCCTTCGATGACATTGTTATCACCTTCAAACGAAGTATCAGCCAAACCGCGATCAAGCAATTGCCGCCGCATCTCCTCTTCCGTTTGAACGTAGTAAGTCTTTGATTTGTTCTTCACGCGGAACAGCGGCGGCTGGGCAACGTAGACGTGTCCGGCTTCGATCAGGTGATACATCTGACGGTAGAAGAAACACAACAGCAACGTTCGAATGTGAGATCCGTCGACGTCCGCATCGGTCATGATGATGACTTTGTCGTATCGTCGTTTACTGAGATCTTGATCTTCGCCAATACCAACGCGAAGTGCGTTGATCATGCTCTGAACCTCTTCGTTGGCCAAGACTTTATCTTCGCGAGCCTTGTAAGCGTTGATGATCTTACCGCGAAGTGGAAGAATCGCTTGGAATTCTTTCAGCCTTCCACCTTCGGCTGATCCACCCGCCGAGTCACCTTCGACGAGATAGATTTCGCATTTCTCTACGTCTTTCGAGAGGCAATCTCGTAGCTTTCCTGGAAGTCCACCACCGCCCAAGACTGATTTACGACGGACTTTGTCGCGAGCGGCGCGGGCGGCTTCGCGGGCTTCGGCGGCTTGGATTCCCTTTTTGACAACGAGCTTTCCTTCCTTTGGATTCTCTTCAAGGAACGTTTTGAAGAACTCGCCAAATGCTGAAGTGATGATGCCTTCGACTTCGTTGTTACCAAGTTTCGTTTTGGTTTGGCCTTCAAACTGCGGCTCTGGAACCTTCAAAGAAAGGATCGCCGTGATACCTTCTCGGAAATCCTCTCCTGTAACATTTAAGTTCTTTGGAAAGAGGTTGTTCTTCTTCGCGTAATTGTTGATCGTTCGCGTCAAAGCTGATCGGAAACCTGAAACATGCGTTCCGCCTTCGTGCGTGTTGATGTTGTTCACATAGGAGTGAACGGATTCCGAAAGATCAGTTGTGTATTGAAGCGCGATTTCAAATCCGACATCATCCTGTTCGCCTTGCATGTAAATCACGTCGCTGTGAATTGGATCACTGGAGCGATTAATGTGCTCGACATATTCGATGATTCCTTTTTCGTAATGAAACTCATCGCCTTCGCCCGTTCGAGCATCTTTAAAAACGATTCGAACGCCACTATTCAAAAATGCGAGTTCTTGAAGTCGTTTTGAAAGGATGTTGTATTCAAACTTGGTTGTTTGAAAGATCTGGGCATCTGGTTTGAAAGTCGTCTTGGTTCCGACCTTATCTGTCTTGCCAATTTTCGTGACAGGCCCTGTGGGTACGCCGCGCTGATATTCCTGTTGATAGATTTGGCCTTCGCGACTGACTTCGACTTCGCACCACTCTGATAGAAAGTTAACGACCGTCACGCCAACGCCGTGCAAACCGCCGGACGTTTGATAGGCTCCCTTCTCAAATTTTCCGCCGAACTTTAGGAACGTCATCACGCCTTCGAGCGTTGTGATTTCGCGACCTTCTTGTTCGGTAAGCTGATCATGTTTGTCGGTCGGAATTCCTCGACCGTCATCGAGCACGGTAACCGAACCATCATTGTTGATCGTGACGTGAATGACCGTAGCGTAGCCGGCCATCGCTTCGTCAATTGAGTTATCGGAGACTTCGTAGACGAGATGGTGCAAACCTCGACCGGTGGTATCACCGATGTACATACTTGGCCGTTCGCGAACGTGTTCGAGATCGGAAAGTCGCTGGAGGTCTTCGCCTTCGTACGTGTCTTTAGTTTTTTTTGCCATGGGTCTCTAGGTCTCAATAAAAAAGCGATGTCAATTGAAGTTCAACTGACGATTGTGTTGTTGGAAGTTTTTTCGTCTAACGGTTTCATGCCCGTGTCTATTAATCGCTGATGGATAATTGGGCTGAAATCCCTTTGGGATACTCTTGTTGGTTGGTTTCGTTTCCGGTGGTGTTCGCTTCGCTCGACCACCGGCTAATAGCTGCAATCCCTTCGGGATATTTGGTTTAGCATTCTTAGTTTGACATTCGGCTATTTTTTAAGATCCCGCTCCTGCCGGATCACCGACACGGAGAAGGTCAACCGATTTGTTGGCTATCTATACTTAATCCTCAATCTATTTTGCCCACGGAAAATCGTAGGTCTTTCAAGTTATTTTTTGGCAGTCTCTTTTGAAGTTCCTTGAGGTACTTCTTTTTGTTGAATCCAATTTGTTGGTTGGCGGCTGAACTGTTAACTAAAATTTCAAGCACTCCATTTCGGATGTTTCCGACTTTCGTTCTTGCCATCCATTTTTCACCAACGATTTCATTCCAAGCTGTTTCAAGTTCGTTTACGGTCTCGGTTTGGGCGTAGCCTTTTCGAGCCATAAGCTGGCCAAGAATGTCAGCCGGTTTTCTGGGGCGTCGAAAAAATCGCTGCCTGGATTTCACCAAGTCATTAGTTTGGTCGAAATCCTGTTCGTCAAAGTTCGGTTCGTCGTTGAGTCCGGCCATTTCGTTTTCGATGTCTTGGGGCTGAGCCGGATGTTGGATCTATTTGTGCTGCTGGCCCGAGGCTAGAGCCTACGGCTCACTTTGTCCGCTTTGCTGTCGACTCGATCTACCCTCGAATTCGTCTCTAACGTCGATCTTTGGATAACGGCATAATGACATAGCCGTAATTGTCATCGGTTTCGCAGTAGGCTGCTGCTTCGCCGTTTTCGACATCGAGTGTGAACGTCTTATCGGGCTGAAGGACTTTCAAAAAATCAGCGACAAAGCGATGGTCAAGCGTGATCGTCAACTCGTCATTGTCGAACGGGACAGGCATTTCAATTCTTGACTGACCAATCTCCGCTGTGCTATTGCTGAGTACGAGTGATCCATCCTTGAACGTGAAATCAATTCCTCGACTTTCTTCGCTGGCAACGATCGCCGCCTGACGAAGAGCTGAATACATGGGGCCGACTGGGATATCAATCCGATTAGTCGACTCGCGTTTAGGAAGCACGTCTCGCCATTTCGGAAAACGACCTTCGACAAGTCGCGTGTAGAAAATTCCGTTCGGCTCTTTCATTAGCAAATCGTTGGGACGGGCGGATAGCTGAACCGGGGCTTCGCCATCTGGAAGTATCCGTTCCATCAAATGCATTGACCGCGACGGAACGATTGTTGTTGATCCAGATTTTGGTTTGCCAACTGCTTTGAGTACGCCCTGCATTTTCGCAAGTCTGCGACCGTCAGTTCCAACAGCGGTGATCGTTTTATCGTCAAACTCCAACAAGACTCCACCCAACGCGTAACGACTGCTCTCTGAGTCAGTCGCGAAAAGCGTACGCTTGATGAGCTCTTTCAGAATGTTTGCATTGATCTCGTAGTAGTCTTTGTCGTCAAAGCTGGCGACTTCCGGGAACTCATCTGGGTTCTGAGCCTGAAGTTCAAAACGGCTGTTGGCACCCGTGATCAGCGTCTTGTCGGCACTGGCATCAATCTCAAGGATCTCATCGCTGGATTCGCGAAGGATCATGCTCATTCGAGAGACTGGAACAACGGCACTGCCTGGAGCGACGACTTCCAAATCTGTTACGCTTAGACGAACACCGACTTCGGTATCTGTTGCGGTAAGAATGCCTTCCTTCTTCGAAACATCAAGTTTTACGTTTTGAAGGATTGTTTTGGGACTGCGTGCTGGAGCGACCGCTGCTGCGATTTGGAAGACTCGTTGAAATGACTCTCGGTTGATTTTTATTTTCACAGGTTGTCCTTTTCAGTCCGTTTTCAGGTGGATTCTCGGTTAGCCAATTTTCTATTAACTAACTTAAGTTTCTTTTTTAGTATTAGTATTTAAGCGGCGGCGATAATGTTGATAACTCTGTTTTGGTCGTCGTAACTATTGAGTTATCAACTACTAACGTGAATTTGATGGTTGTGGAAAACAAGTTGATTCAATGTTAGTAAGCCGTTGATATTTGGTTATTAAATTTGTTCGTAAGTCACGATGTGGTCTGGTTTGTTGATAACGATTCTTTTGAACGCCGTTAGCCAACAGGTTAGGAACAGGTTTTCAGATGAAGTTTATTTGGCTGGCAAACTGTTCCGCGAGCTTTTGTTTGAGTTTGGCGACGCTGTTTTTGATTGCACTTGAATCAGCATTCTCATTTTCGGCGTCGATCAGATTTTCGATCTTTCGGTAAGCATGCATGATTGTTGAATGATCTTTGCCGCCGAAATAGGATCCGATTTTCAAAAAGCTGGTACCCAAGAGCGTTCGGTTTAAAAAGATTGCGACACCGCGAGCCATGACGATCGACTGCTTGCGAGAACTGCTTTTCAAGTCTGACACCTTTAAGTCGAACTCGGCTGCGACATGCTTGATGATCAACTGAGAAAGCTTTTCGAGATCGCCAGCAGACTTTTTAAATATCTGAGTCAGTTTTGCCGCGTCGATTGGTTGAGTCTCGTCTTCTTTTTTGGATCGAAGCGAAGTTTTGATTTGAGCGAAGACGTGATCGAGTTTTGGGACCGTTACATTGAGTCGATCAACGAGCAATTTTGCTGCGTCTTCAGTCAGTGTCACGTTGTTGATTTGGGCAAGGTCTCGAATGATTTCAAGTCGTGCCGAAGGGCCAGGCGGATTAACAGGCAGCGTTAAACCTCCCGACAGCCGAGAGATCAACTGAGGCGAAAGGCCCGAACAATAAGGGGGCGAAACATCGAGAGTCACGACAATAGGCCGGTTTTTACGGGACATTTCGTCCAAAATCTGCACGAATTCGTTTTGAGCGGCTGATTTGTCAGCCAGTCGATGCAAGTCGTCGATCACGAGACCAGCCGATTCGACCAACCGTTTTCGGAAATCAGGAATCGAATCTGTTTCTAAAGCTGATCGAAAGCGGCGATCAAAATCGAATGCCGAAATGAAGAGCGGTTTTCGTGGCGAATTGGCTCGCTTCGATGCATCCGTTTGGGCAGATTCAAACTGGTCAGCAAGATCAGAAATGATTGTCAAAGCCAGCGAAGTCTTTCCAGTGCCTGATGGCCCAAACAGAACGATTGGCCATTGTGATTTCAGTTGACCAAGATCATCACGATCTTTTTCGCTGATCAAGTACTTGAGTAAGACGTTGGGTTCGTCACCAACGAAGCGCGCAAGCCCCAGCGGACGGACATCGGTTGCCGTTTGTTCGCCACTGAAATTGGTACTCCAAAGATGGCGGAAGGGTACCGAAAAGACTTGATCAAAAGCCGCCGGATTCATGCAGAATGTTGCTCAAAAAACAGAAGGAAAATGCCTTGCTTGGCGACCCGTAATCCTACCATTTTTTGGGCTTCAACACGAGTTGGTTTGCAGCTTATTTGATGCCGATTTCAGGCGTAAATAATCGGGTCAAATTGAGACATTCCGACTTGCTTTTTTGATTGGGATTGGTGATCAATTTGGGGCAGATTTTTGCCGTCGTAAGTTGCCAATCAAAGCGATGAAACGAGACGCGGCTTCATTGATTTCACGCTCGGTTGTCGCGACTCCAAGACTGATTCGAATTGAGCCTTCGACGACCTCTTTATCCAATCCCATCGCCAACAAGACGGGTGAAAGTTCGCTTGACCCGCTTGCACATGCCGAACCGGTAGAAATTGCCAAACCGGCGATGTCGGCCGCCATGAGAAACGACTGACGATCAACGCCAGGGAAAGAGACGTTAAGCGTGTGAGGGACACGATCGGCTTGACCGCCATTGATGACCAAGTCGTCAAACTCGGCCAACAAAGCGTCTTGCAGCCGGTTTCGCAGGCTTTCCATTTTCTCAAATCGAGCCTCCAAATCGTCGGCGAACAACTCGAACGCTTGCCCCATCCCGGCGGCGAGGGCAACGTCTTCGGTGCCAGGTCGAATAGCGGTTTGTTGAAATCCTCCAAACAGTATGGGCTGTGGCGAGCTTCCATGTCGTACGAGCAAACCACCAATCCCGCGCGGACCATTTAGTTTGTGGGCGGTGAAAGTCATCGCGTCGACGTCCAACTCGCGAAAGTTCACTGGGATTTTTCCAACGGCTTGAACGGCATCGGTGTGGATGAGTGCACCCGCCTCCCGGCAGATCTTCGCGGCTTCAGCGACTGGCTGGATGACACCGGTTTCGTTATTCGCCAACATCAAACTGACTAGCACGGTCGGTGTTTGAAGAAGTTCACGCAGCGCGTCGATCTTGCAAACTCCATTTCGATCGACTGGGATCTTCTCGACGTCGTGGCCCAGACGATCAAGTTGTTCAGCCGCTCCAGTGACACTGGGATGTTCAATCGCAGAAATCAGAACGCGACTACGTTTGAGAGGGCTGCCATCAGGATTTGATTCCGAGCCAACCAATCCCAACAGTGCCAAGTTATTGCTTTCCGTGCCACCGCTGGTAAACAGCAATTGATCCGTCTGCATCCCGCTAACGTTGGCACCGAGAATTTGGGCCATCCGCGTTCGCAGCGATTCCAATTTCCGTCTAGCCATTTGTCCAGCTCGATGCTGACTGGCCGGATTCATATAGCCTTCGGCATGGCACTCGGCGATGACTTGGGCGACGGAAGGATCAATCGGCGTGGTTGAGTTGTGATCGAGATAAATC
>CAYMFZ010000105.1:7318-12525 GCA_964389585.1 uncultured Pirellulaceae bacterium
CTCTTCGCTCGCTTCAACGTTGTCGCTGGTTTCGTCTTCTTCAATGATGGAAGTGGTTTGGCTGCCAAGTTTCGATTCGCATTGCGTCAACAAATCGTTAGCACGGCTGGACGTGTCATCGTCACCAAGGTCGGATGCTTTTTGTAAACGTGTTTTAGCTCGCTCCAATCGTTCCAGGCCTAAATCAATTTCGCCCATTTCAAGATAGGCTTCGGAAAGCAGTTGGTTTAACGCGGCTTCAAAGCGACCAGGTTTGTCACTTGTTATATCCATTGCGAGTTGCATCACATCAGGAATTTTCAAATACATTTCGTCTCTCGCAAAATCGGCAACTCGCGGCCAAAAGATCTTGGCGGACTTAGGAAAATCGGCCGTCCAAATGGTCCAATAATCATCACCATCATCGTTCGTAAGATCGAGATAGTTGGTCAAGAATCGAGCGTCACATTGGTCGGACGCAAATTTGGCGTTTGAGCCGGAGTCTTTGATTAGATGCCAAGTCTTGGTTCGATTTACTACCGTCGGAACAAATCCATCCAGCGTCAAATGTTTTTCTAAATCAGTCGTTCTGTCAGCAAACGTCTTCTTGCGAATAACCCACTTCAACAAGGGCGTTTGGTTATAAGAAAATGACCGACGAGAAAAGTCATCGGGCGAGAATTCAATACCGCTGGTCTGCCCTTTCCCATAAAAAATCATTAACACGACCGCAAGTACGATGATCGAGATGAGGACGACCAACCAACCGTAAGGAAATTTAGAGGTGTTGTTTTCCGGCATTTGAAAATTTGACGAACAGGGACCTGATTTTGTGCATAGCCAATTGAGGCTGACCATCAAGTTTACAGTATGATTCGGTGGATGCAGATTTGGTTGGATGGCATTTTCTTATGAGAATCAGCAAAAATTAGACTTGCCGTTTTTTTTCGACCTTCCAATAATCCAGAACTTTCCGCTTCAAATAGAACGATTGACCCCAAGTTCAGGTACCGAGTTGTCTTCCAAAGATCCAACCAACGAACACGCAGATGAATCGGCAGCCACAGCCGAATCAGAGTCGGAGGATCAGCCGAAATGGCCAACGGACTCGAAATCGCGAATGAGGCGATTGGAAGCAGTGTTGTTCATGTCGCGAGTTCCACTACCCAGTCGAAAACTCAGCCAATTGGCCGATCTCGAAGACGGAACCCAAGCCAGAACGATGGTCAAGCAACTCAACGAGCATTACGACAAAGTTGGCCGAGCGTTTCAAGTCAAAAAAGTCTCTGGTGGATTCCAGCTACGAACACGACCGCAGTTCGCCGATTGGATTGGACGCCTGGAACACATTCCGCGTCCCAAACGACTTTCGACTCCAGCGCTGGAGACGCTAACGGTGGTCGCGTATCGTCAACCAATCATCAAAGCCGAGATCGAAGCGATTCGGGGCGTGAGCTGCGGCGAGATGCTGAGACAGCTTTTGGAAAAGGGATTGGTCAAGATCGCTGGACGTAGCGAAAAATTGGGTAGACCGTTTTTGTACGCGACCACCAAAGAGTTCCTGACCGAATTTGGTCTTCATAATCTGAAAGATCTTCCGCGTGCCAAACAGCTTTGTGGACAAGGGTTGCCTGAATGGGCAAATTCAGACGAAAATCTTGGACAATTGAAAAACGAACCAGATACACTTGACGCCGATTCATCGCCCAGCGAACTTAAGCAAGCTGCAAAAGTTCAACCAGCGACCCAGTTGTCCGAAGCCGAGTCCAACGACTCGCCTCAGAAGAAGGAAGAAGAATGAGCCTGACTATTGATCCAATCGAACGACATCATGATTTACAACAAGAGAACAATGCAGGCCCGGATTTTGATTTGCTAAATTCAATCGGCTTTGCCGGACTCGATGTCATCGCCAGCGAAGAGGATGAAGGCGACGACGACGAAGAAGAGTACGATGAAGAAGAGTATGAAGACGACGACGAGGAAGATGGCGAGTACGAAGAGGATGATTCAGACGAAGAGGAAGACGACGTCGAAGATTCAGATGATGAATACGAAGACGATGAAGAATCAGATGAAGGCGACGACGAAGATGAAGACTACGAATACGCTGATGAAGACGACGACGAATATGAATCAGGCGACGACGAAGAAGACGCCGATGAATACGATGAAGATGAGTACGAATCCGACGAGTACGAGTCAGAAGACGACCTAGATGAAGAAGAGGACGATGACCTCGAAGAAGATGAATGGGAAGAAGTCGACGACGATGAAGAAGATCTTGGCGACGATGAATGGGACGATGACGATGACGACTGGGACTGAGACGCTTTCCGAAGCCTGCACATCACCCGCTGCACGCACGACTTAGAGCCTTTTCCAAAACTTATGACACCAGCCCTCTAGCCTCGGGTCAGTTTGAGCGAGTGGTTTGTTTTGATGAATGTTTAGCCACGGATGAAACACAGATGTGCACGGATCTATTCCGTGTCTTCACAATTTTTTTTGCATCCAACATCCATGCAAGCCCCCAACATCTGTGCAGATCCCTGTTCAATCCGTGGCTTTCTAAACTTGATCCCCAGTTGTTTGTGTTCAAGCGTGTTCGATGAATTTTAGCCGGTTATCCTTGGCCCGAGGCTAATGCGTTCGGCCAATGCAACGTCTTGCCTTTCGCGACGCATCTTATCGTCCTTTCGGGACTTTGATTTTTGGGTACCAATAACCATGGACTCGCGTCCATGGCTAACGCATTCCGTGCCGTCGGCACTCAGATCGCGAACGCAAACTCACTCGTTCAACTGAAACAGCTTTTTCAATGCGTCCAATAACCCACCAGATTCATGCGCCGGCTCGTTTTGCAAAGACTTCAACGGAGGATGTAGAATCTTGTTTACCAAACGATTGAACGACTGCTCGATCTCAGCTTGCTGCTCGGCTGGCAAGCCATCCAAACGATTCATCAATCGCTTTAGCTCTAACTGTTTGGCTTTATCAGCCTGTTGTTTCAATTGTGCGATCGTCGCGCCGCTACTGCGCCGGTCGGCTTCGTTTAAAAACAGTTCCGTCTCGGTACTAATGATTTTCAAAGCCTGTGGGTAATGCGATTGTCGAGATTGTCGATTAAGTTCGCATTCTCTCTGAAGATCGTCCAGCGTGTAAAGATAAACATTCAGCCGATCACCAACCGATTTGTCGAAATCGCGGGGAATTGCCAGATCCAAGATAAAAAGCGGCCTTTGATTGCGAGCCGATTCGACGCGATCAAACATTTCATCGGTGACCACGGGCTCGGTCGCGCCAGTGGTGCTGACAATCAAATCCGCAGCAGCCAACTCCTGTTCGAGAGAACCCCAGGCGGCAACTTGCCCATTAAATTTTTTGGCCAGTTCCTCGGCTTTAATTGCCGTCCGATTGACGATCGAAATGGACTTGCCGCCCTCAGCCACAACGTAAGTCAAAGTCTCATCCGCCATTTCACCCGCGCCGATGATTAGAACTTTTTTGTTGTCCAACCGCTCAAAAATTCGTTTGGCCAACACACCAATCGCAACGCTGGGGACGCTGACTCGCGTGCTGTGAATTTCTGTTTCGTTGCTGACGCGACGAGCGACTCGGATTGCTGACTGAAAGAGTCGATGCGTTAACGGAATTTGTCGCTTGGTTTCAACCGCCAATTGATAGGCTTGTTTGACTTGCGAAAGTATCTGGGCTTCACCCACAACCATGCTGTCGAGACTTGCGGCAACCGTAAACAAGTGTTCAATCGCTTCGCGATCTCGAAAGGCGAATACGTCTGCCCGAACTTCATCTAGCGTTAAACCACGTTCGGTCGCCAGAAACTCAACCAACTCATTTTGATTTGGGATTAAGTCTGGTTTTTGTGCCGCCGAGTAGAACTCGGTCCGATTGCAAGTCGACAACAACACAGCTTCGGAGTCAGGAAACCGCGCGTGATACCGATCAAGAAACGGAGGAATCTGCTGTTCGGTAAATGCCAACTGCTCGCGAATCGCCACACTCGATTGATGATGGCTACACCCAATCACTTGAAGGATCATTCGATATCCTCCAATTGGAAAAGTGTTTGCCGATCGTCGGAAATGTTAGCAATTTTATTCAACGACTGCTTCAGATCAGCGAGATCATCGACTGGTGATACCGCATGTCCCGCCCACCAAACAATGGCCAATTCCAAAACCAAAAACAGAAAACTTGTCATCACGAGGTAAGCGACTTTTCGACCCTGCCGCGAGGGTTTGTAGCAAAAATTAAATATCGAAACCGTTAGCAACCATAGGAACAAAATGGCGGATGACCAGACAACGGGATCGGACCAAGCAACAGTTCCGACCGACTCCGCGGTGGCCTTTTGACGAATCAAGTTGATCGCGATTCCGGAAATCAATCCAACCGCCAACAAAACTGTCGAGGCGATTAACGCCTGCTCGCTGGACTTTTGTAGCCACTCAAGCGAAGGAAGTCGGAACAGATTCGAATGCGGCATCTTCTTCTTTAGTCGGCGCGCTTGAACAAGATACGCCACGCCAAATGCGAACCCCAAAGCAACGACCGCAGTGCCCAATAGGAGCGCGGAGCCATGAACCATGTTCCAAACTGATTTCGCTCGGTCGACGCTGAATGGTTTTTCATCAGCAAACAAAGTCCCCGTCGCGATCAAAATCATGACGACCGGCATTAAGAACAAGCCAAACACCGATTTCGATTGGCGAATCGAAATCCACAAGTAGGCCACCATCAGGATCCACGCCGCCGCCAGGCACCAGCCAAACCAACTGCCCAGCCAAATCCCAGTCGCGTTAAGTTCCAGTTGGCCTTGGAGGAAAAGGTAGACCGTGTGTGCAAACAAGCCTGCGGCTGCAAACCCCACTCGCACGAATTTCCTTAGTCCAACGTCAAAGAACACTCGGGAGATTTCCAACGCGAAGACCACGAGGTAACTTGCAGCAAAGCAAGTAATTGAGATTTTATAAAGCCAGTCCACGTTTTCGTTATTTGATTTTAGTTTGAGGTATGGTTGCCAATCTTCAAAATGGCTTTGGAGTGGTGAACGGTGAATGACTTTAGAGTGTAGGTTTTTGTCACTGTTGAAGTGGCTTAACCGCATAAATGCGATTACTACGAACGGTGCGAGTTCGGCAAAGCGACTTGGTTTTTCGAGTCTTCTGTTTCTTACACACCGTTCGTAGTCACCCGATTTATCG
>CAYMFZ010000106.1:0-12512 GCA_964389585.1 uncultured Pirellulaceae bacterium
CTACGATGATCGCACGATTTTAGGTTTTGAAATGTCCTCTACTATATTGAGCCACGAAAGTGGCGGTCGCACCATGAGGAAAAAATGGGCTCATTCACCAAATTGAATTATCACATCGTATTCGGCACCAAGTTCCGCCGAAACACAATTCAAAGTCAGTTTGTGGAACGTCTATATGAATACATCGGAGGCACCATCAGAAACAGAAAAGGCAGCCTGATTGAAATCGGCGGCGTTGAAGATCACCTGCATCTGCTAGTTGGATTGCCACCGACAATCACTGTTTCCGACGCTGTCCGCGACATCAAAGCCAATGCATCAAAATGGATCAATGAAGAACGGGAAAGGAACCCAGGCGAAAAATTCGAATGGCAAATCGGATACGGCGCATTCACAGTGAGTTATTCGCATCTCGAAACAGTTCAGCAATACATCCGCAATCAACATGAGCATCATCGAGTAAAAACATTTGAAGAAGAGTACATCGAACTGCTAGAGCGACACAATGTAAAATTTGAGCGAAGGTATTTGTTTGAGGAGGAGCATACTGGCTGATGCGCGATCGCCACTATCGTGGCTCTGAGATTAGCCGTACCCAATCACCTACGGGCTTCCGCCCGCAGCTATTCGCGATCACAGCTATCGCTGTTCAAATCGCAAGCCGGGTATGCCGAGTTGTTTGAAAACGGCGACATCAAGAATTTGGCTCGGCGATTCCGACGTGTCGCTGGAAATTAGTCTAACCCCAAATTGAGACCCGACTTTCGATGTCAGACAACCCATACGCCGCACCGCAGCACACCGGCCCGCCGCTGGTCGAGCCGGATTCGGATTTTGAAGACCAGGCGCTCATTGAAGAAATCATCAAAGACGCGAGTCATTTTTGGGTGGCGATTCCGTTTTGTTTTTGCTGTGCAATTATCGGATTGATTGTCATTCCAATTTGGTACCTATCTCGGCTGAAGCAATGTCAGCAACTGCAAACCAAGTACCCTGAGTTGTTAGATGAAAACGGCGACATCAAGAATTTGGCTCGGCGATTCCGACGTGCAAAGCTGAAATTCAGGATTGGATTGGTCGGGGCAGGGCTCGCGTTTCTGCTTTATTTGCTTATGATTTTCGGTTGAAAATTGAGCGATGAAAAACATTCAACGTTCTTTACGACGTTTCCGTTGCCGCGGTTGATTCCGCTCTTTAAAAGCCTTCTTACGCTTCTTGTCTTTGATCGCTTTGGCAGCCGCTTTTTCAGCAATGCGTTTCTCAGTCGCGATTTTTTCAGCCACCATCATCTCTGGTGTTTCCAACGTGAGTCGCCCAAGTTTTCCCTGTCGCAATTCCGTCACGAAAATCTTAGACGCTCGGTCGATGTCAACGATCCCGGCCTTACCAAGACAACCACGTTTGCGACCGAGGGCTTCGATGAATTCCATATTGGTTGGAGGCAACAATTCGATTCCGAACCGATCGCGAAGCCGATCCGGAAAATGCTCCAGCATGAATTCAGCCGAAAAGAAAGCCGCGTCCGCATACTCCATCGCGGTTTCTTTGATCGAGCCGATCGTCGCCAGCCGATAACCGCTGTACAAGTTCTCAACGTTTGGCCAAAGAACACCCGGCGTGTCGAGTAACGTCACACCATTTCCGATGTGGAATTTCTGTTGGCTCTTGGTAACCGCCGGTTCGTTGCCAGTTTTAGCGACCTTCTTGTTTGCCAAGATGTTAATGATCGTCGATTTTCCAACATTGGGTATTCCTGCGATCATGGTCGTAATCGTTTTACCTTCGCCGATGTGCGGAAGCATTTGCACGATCAAACCAGAAAGTTGCCGAATCGACTTGCGATCATCCGTCGTCGTTGCCCGAGCTTTGATTCCGTTTTTCTGCTCCAGAAACTTAAGCCACGTTTTCGTCATTTCGGGATCGGCGAGGTCGGCTTTATTGAGGATCTTCAAGCACGGTTTCTCGCCCCGCAGTTCTTCCAGCATTGGATTCTCGCTGCTGTAGGGAATCCGCGCATCAAGGACTTCGATCACCAAATCGACTTTGGGAATCGTCTCCTTCATCTGCACACGGGCTTTGTGCATGTGCCCTGGAAACCACTGAATCTGCATTAAACTGGCTTTCGCATTGTCGGTTTGGTGAGGTGAAAATTCCTAACTCCACACCAAGTATATCCGAAACGGTGAACCACACATTGGTGGGTTTGAGTGTTCAGCAACGGTGTTATTGTTATATTGAAGTTTGGGCGACATCTTCGAACTCGACCTAAGCCCAACATGACGAACGCACTTAAACAACTTTTTGCCGACGAACCAAAGCGATGAAACACAACCTTTCTCAATCCCTTATTCTCGCCTTAGCCATTTCGGTCGCCATTACGATCGCCATTGGTTGCGAAAAGAATCCGGAGAATCCGAATTCGTCCGAGGTCGCGAATGTTGTTGAAACTATCGAACCTCAAGCAAACTCTGGGGCCCAGGAACAGTCGTCAGCGAACGCTCCACTTGCCAGCGACTCTGTCAGTAAATCAGAGAAGAAATCTGGAATCTCTACACCCAAGTCTACCGACGACACACGCTCGTTATTCGATGGCAAAACGCTTAACGAATGGGAAACGATCGAATTTGGTGGTGAGGGAGACGTTGAAGTCGTAGACTCCGCGATCGCAATGGAAGCCGGCGTGATGATGACCGGCATTTGCTTGGAGGACGAAGCTGATCTACCCAAAACGAATTACGAAATCTCACTGGACGCGAGAAAGATCGATGGCACCGACTTCTTTTTGGGGCTAACGTTTCCCGTGGCGGACTCGCATTGTACTTTGATTGTTGGCGGTTGGGGCGGAACGCTAGTCGGGCTGTCTTGCATCAACGACCAAGACGCTTCCAGCAACGACACCGCAATGTATAAAAAGTTCGAGAAAAAGCAGTGGTACAAAATCAGGTTACGTGTCGAGCCTGAGCGTATTACGACGTGGATTGACGACGAAAAAGTTATCGACAAAAACATCGCCGGGAAAAGAATCTCGCTTCGCGGCGACACCGATCTTTGTAAGCCGCTTGGAATGTGCAATTTCATGACAGCCTCAGAGTACAAGAACATCGAACTGCGAAAGTTTGAACCAACGGCGTCGGGCAATGAGTCAAAGCCCGAAACAAAAATCCAAAAAGCCGCCTCGCTTGAACTCTCTGCTCCTGCGGAAGACGACAAGCAATGAATCTTGAAATTTTCCCCCACGAACATTTCATGAGACTTGCGTTTCAGCAAGCGCTCGCCGCCGCGGAAATCGACGAAGTTCCTGTCGGTGCGTTGATCGTTCGTGGCCAGCAGATTATTGGCGCGGCACATAACTTGTGCCAACAGCTTCGTGATCCGACTGCACACGCTGAGATGATTGCCATCACCCAGGCTGCTGAAGCCGTTGGCGACTGGCGGTTAGAAGATTGCATTCTGTATGCGACGCTCGAGCCATGTCCAATGTGCGCGGGGGCAATCCTTCAAGCTAGGATTCCGATGGTGGTTTTTGGCGCCGCCGATCCCAAGGGGGGCGCTGTCGGCTCGCTTTACAATCTGTTAGATGACGATCGACTGAACCATAAGTCAGAAATTGTGACCGGAGTGATGGGCAAACAATGCGGCGCGATTTTAACTGAGTTTTTTCAGAACAAACGAAAACTGGGAAAAAAGTAATCTGTGGACAAGCCCAAGAATTTTGACGAATCTGGCGAAGCCCTGAAGCTTGGCTGGTTCCCTTTGCTAGTCGTTCTAATCGCCTGGGCGAGCATCATCGTTCTCAGTTGCTACGCCTATCGTGGCCCGCCTCCACAACCTGACGATATTGTTGACGAGCTATTCTCAGCAGAGCGTGCCAAAGTATACCTGCAACAACTGGTTGGTGATTCGATCCCTCATCCGGCAGGAAGCCAACAAAATAAAATCGTGCGCCAGCGAATTGTTGAGATGCTGAAATCGTTTGGTTACTCCGTTGAAATTCAATCTGGATCGGGAGAAGTCAACGCCAGTGTCCGCGATCGTAGTCCAGACGAAGAAGTCCTTTCGCTTCACAACATTATCGCTGTTCGCAAATCGAAGAGCTCAAATCAATCAAAGAAAAAGTTGATGTTGTTGGCTCATTACGATTCGGTTCCGACAGGACCGGGCGCGAGTGATGACGGCGTGGGGACTTCTGCGCTGATTGAAATTGCGAGAATGTTTAAGCAGGAACCGCCGCCCAACCGTGACATCGTTTTCTTGATCACTGATGGCGAAGAAATGGGACTGTTGGGCGCAAAGCTGTTCGTCGAAGAGCATCCACTTGCTGACGAAATTGGGATCGTTATCAATCTTGAAGCTCGTGGCACGACCGGCCCAAGCTGTATGTTTGAGACCAGTCGGTTGAGTCGGCACTTAATTCCAATTTACGCAAAAATTGACGGGCGAAAATTTGCCTCTTCGTTATTTTTTGAAATCTATCGGCGGATGCCAAACGATACAGACTTTTCAGTTTTGAATAAGGCCGGAGTGCTTGGATACAATTTTGCATTCATCGGCGATGTTAAGAACTACCACACAACGGCCGACAATTTTGAAAATGCCGATTTGAAGTCGCTTCAACACCATGGTGACAATGCGGTTGGGTTAGTTCGGGAACTGTTAAAGGACGATCAAGCCGAAGAAATTTTGTCCCTTCCCGAGAAGACAAGAGATGAAGCAGTCTATTTTGACCTGTTTGGCCAGTGGATTGTCTGGTGGCCAAGCGGCTGGTCGATTTGGTTCAGTGGTTTGGCGATTGCGATGTTCTTGGTGTCTTGCTGGAAGCTAACGAATCATCAGTTGTCAGACACCGAACACCAAACCACTCTCAGTTTCAAAAAATCACTCGTTTCATTGGTCTCCATGCTCACCACAATCGTTTTGGTGTTCATCGTTTTTCAGTTTCTCCAATTCGCTATACGTACCGACGCGCGACTTGCTCACCCCTGGCCAGCCAATCCAGTTCAGATGTTGACAGGATATTGGCTGATTAGCTGTGCCGTCACTGCAGTCGTTTCATTGACTTTGTTGAAACGAGTATGTGGCGAAGCAATGTGGATCGCGTTTGCCATTGTTTGGCTGGGACTTGCCGTTCTGTGCTCTATCTTTGTTACCGGTGCAAGCCACCTTTTTATTGGACCAATCTTAACCGCAACCTTGTTCGGCATTTTTGCAGTCGGACGAAACCAAGACGGACTTGCTTCTACTTTCGTGGTTGCCGCCATTGCAGTTGGTGTAATTTGGCTTCCGATGGAGTGTTTGTTTTACGATGCGGTCGGTTTTCGAATGCCGTATGTGATGGGCGGACGGATGGCAATTGTTTCAACCGCTTTGTTGAGCTTGCTTTCCATGGTCAATTTGAAAACGCGATTTTGGTTCGCAATCCTGTGTAGCGTCTCATCCGTCGGCTCTTTTGCTCTTGCGATATTGCAATCTTGATCCGCAAAGATTGGCAAGTGAGAACTGACGGCTAACGAATGACGAATGAAAATTGTCGACTTCTTTGGTTAGCTCAATTTCATTGGCTAATTGACAAGACTTCGCAAGTCACTTTGTGTTCTAACCTAAACAACCCGCATCACCCGCGCGACCCGCATTAGATTGAGGCTTTTTCTCACCATTCCATGTGTAAAAAATACATCATCTTACCCAACCGCGTGGTACGTTTCCGCGGCGTAGAAGCGCCATTCTGCAAACGCGGTAGCTCCAGATCGCTTCAACGACTGGAAGGTAGGAATGAAAAAGCAATCAACCCAAACAATTCTGAAACGATGGTTTCAGCGATGCATCGTCATTGGCCTCGCGGCGATTTTGACGAGCCAATTGGGTTGTGCGCAATTGCGGCTTCCAGCGATTGATCCAACAGGCAATCAAATCTTTCGTCCTGGCGGCACACAACTGCTGACACCTGGTGCGACTCGCTCTAGTGTGTTTGGGCAAAACCAGTTTGCTCAACCAAACAACGGGCCACTGAACGGTTTCAGTCGAACAGGCGCAAATCCCATTCTGCAGCCGCAGCCATTCTCGGCGCCACCTGCGATTACCAACGCGAGCCAATACCCGATTCAACCGGCGTTTCAGCATCCCGCGACGCCTCCGCCTTGCAATGAACCCATTGGTGCTCGACGTAAAACCAAGAAAACACAAATCCCCAATGTGACTGGCACGAAGAGTCCAGGGCAAAACGGACAGATCATCATGACTCCATCGCGAATCGTTGCGCCAGTCGGCAGCGAAGTCGTTGTGCTCGCGGGCATCTGCGGCGGCGATGGTTATTTTGTAAAAAACCAACCACTCGAATGGATGCTTTCGAATAACAGCGTTGGAGAATTAATCGAAGTCGGTGGGCAACATCATTCAAAATTTAATCAGCTCATTCCGCCCACCGCAAAGAAATTCTCTGGCCAGTATGCTTGGGGCCGAACAGGCCTAAAGAATATCGTGCTGACCCGAGGCACTCCAACGCCCGTAGACGACATCGACCTTGCGAAAGGACAAACTTTCGTAAGCGTTTCGTCAGCTTCCCCCGGCACCAGCTACGTCACCGCAGTCGCCCCGAAAGCAGAAGGCTGGGACAAACGCAAAGCCTCAACGATCATTCATTGGGTCGATGGCCAATGGGCAGTCCCCGCACCCAGTCGTGCCACAGCCGGAACCGTGCATCCGCTGACAACAGTCGTCAGTAGTGCCGATGGTGCGGGTGTCAAAGGTTGGGAAACGCGGTATTCCATTGTTGGCGGCGCCCCAGCCGAGTTTGCTCCGACCGGTTCCCAAACGGCGACCGCAACGACTGACAGCCAAGGCAACGCAACCGTTCAAATCCGCCAGCCAGCAGGGCAGTTCGAACCCGGAACCACTCAAGTCCGCGTTGACATCGTTCGACCACCGGTTTTTGGTGAGCCAGAATTGGTCGTCGAAAGTGGAATCACAAACGTGACGTGGAGCGCACCGGCTTTAACGATTCGCGCTATCGGGCCTCGCAAATCAGAAATCGACGAGCCGTTCAACTATCGCGTTGAAGTCACCAATCCTGGTGATCAAGTTTCACGTGGAGTCGTCGTTCGAACAAAAGATCTTGACGATGCGATCGAGTTCATTTCCAGCAATCCCAAACCAACCGAATATGGTCGACAGTATGAATGGCAGTTGGGCGATATCGCACCAGGTAGCCCAGCCAAAATAATTGACATTCAAATGAAGTCCAAAAAACAGGGCAACGTTGGGATGTGTTTCGAAGTTGCCAGCGAGACAGATCGTTTACAAACCGAAGCCTGTGCTGAGACTGAAATCGTCATGCCTTGCATTGGCTATCGAATTCAAGGTCCGACAACCGCAAACGTTGGCGATACAATTTCTTATAACATCTCGGTTGAAAACCAATGCGATGAGCCTTTGGAAGACATTGAGATCATCGTCAACTACGATCCAAGTCTCGTTCGTCCCGGCAGAAGTAACCCGGCTCGCTTCCAGAATCCGATCCTTCAAGTCGGCGAATCACAACCGCTTCCTGAAGCACTTTCATTCTTCGTTCAAGCACCTGGAACCCATTGCTTTAACATTGAGATTCGAGCTCGTGGCGTCCAGCCTCAGTTCGATCGCCGTTGCGTCGAAGTCCAGCCAGCAATCGGAACAGGCGGAGGCGGCTCGACAGGCGGAAGCAGTTCTGGCGACTCGCCACTCCAACTCTCCTTACGCCCAACGGTCTCAGCCGAAGGTCGCCCAGTCATTGAAGCCACCGTGACCAACAATGGCAACAATCCACTCGACCAAGTGGCGTTGATCAATAAAACGCCCGATTCAATCACGCCGTATGAGATCACGCCGGAGTTTCGAAACAACATTCAGACATTTGACGATCAAATGCTGGTTGGACTTGGACGCATCAATCCCGGCCAAACGGTCAAAGTCGAAATCAGCTACGACGTTCTTGCAAACGATCCCAATGCGTTTAGCGAAATGACGGTTTCGACTCCATCGGGCGCAAGTGACAACCAAAGAATAGCGGTCCCAACACAGACCGTTCCACAAGGCGACGGAGTTGACAGGCCCGATTTCAATGATCTTCCCGGCGATGGTGGAATCGTAATTCCAGACGGCGACTCGAGTGCGGTCCCAACTCAGCCAGGCGGACTTTCCGTTCGTGTCCAATCCCTCGACCCCAACATTCGACTTGGCCAACAAGCGAGAGTTCAATTTACGGTGAAGAATAACAGCCAAGTCCCACTGAACAATGTCGACATCCGAATTCCGGCGATGCCAAATTCGATTCAGTTCGTCGAGATTCGCAGCGACGACACGGATTTGGGATTCGAGTCTCAGTGGCAGCTTGGTCGAATCAATACCCTCCGACCGAACGACGAAATCACATGGACAATGTTTCTTGAAGGCCGACTAGCTGGCCAAACGATCATGGAAGTTCAAGCCAAAAGCGACGACACGGTCGGCGTAGCGTCTGGAAGTGATTCGTTTTCGATTAGCGATTAAGTGCTTACCACTTTAATGCCTTTCCCAAGACCAAGAAGTTGTTCCTAAATGAGCCGAAGGCGCTAGCCTCGGGCCAGAACAACCAGTAGGCAAAACACTCGCTCGCTGGCCCGAGGCTAGCGCCAACGGCTCACAAGTTATGGGATTGGGGTTAAACCAAAAAGCGATTGTTGAAGAACCAAAGACTGCGAAAGTCAGCTAGAAGAGATCTAATGGCCAGAAATGCGAAGTTCAAACGAACAGCCCAACGGGCTTGAACGATCCGCCGACAACAGGCTTAGGATCAATGCCGACCCAATTCTTTAGCAAGTCTGAATAGACGCTGCGGTAGTCAACTTTAAACTTCATGTCGCCTTGATCGAGGTCTTCGTCCGCAAGACTTGGGTGCTCCCCAATTATTCCTTGTTTTACTTTCGAGCCAAACACAAAAACCGGCGCCGCCGTTCCATGGTCCGTACCCCGACTGGCATTCTCTCTGACGCGGCGACCAAATTCAGAAAACGAAAACAACGCGACGCGATCAGAATTGCCTTGAGCCTCAATCTGTTTCATGAAAGCACGAACTGAATCTCCAAGATTCGAAAGTAACCCTTGATGCGATTCGCCTTGGTTCGAATGGGTGTCAAAACCGTCGAGCGTCGTGTAGTAAATCCGTGTGGACAAACCACTGTTGATTAACTGAGCAATCACACTCAAATTTTTCCCTAGCTCAGTTCGTGGATACTTAAACTCTGTCGCTGAATCGTCAGAAATACCTTCCAGTCGATGACTTGTTTCCAAAGCGACGTTGGCCGACTCATGGACGTAACTTAAAAGTGAGTTCTGCGTTTTTCGCGGAGCACGAATCAATTCCACCAATTTCTCTTTCAACTCGTCTTTGCGAATCGCGTTGAGCCGAAAGTTGTCGATCGAACGAATCGAGGGCACAGGGCGTTTATCAGTTTTCAAAGCAAGCGGTTGCAGACCGCGACCAAAGTGAATTGCGGGAAGGTCCAAGTTGTCCATTTTCGAATCGACCGATCGCCCCAACCAACCGATCGGCGTCTGAGTGACGACTTGATGGGCCGTATGCCAAAGATCCATTGATTCGAAATGCGAGCGATTGGGATTTGGATAGCCAACTCCCTGAACCACTGACATCTTTCCGTCTTGCATCAACTCGTCAAAACCGGAAAGGGCAGGGTGGAAGCCAATCTGGTCGTCGATCTTTCGAACCTGATCCTTACCAATTGCGAGTGTGAACCGGTTCTTGTAATAGTTTTCATCGCCAAACGGAATCACCGTATTCAATCCGTCGTTGCCTCCGCTCAGTTGCACAACCACGGTGACTTTTTCGTCACGCGAGGCGTTGGCTGGACGAGACGCTCCCAGCAGGAAATTTGGAACCGCGCCCGAAAGACTGATAACGGCAGAGCCAGCCAACGATTGCTTTAAAAAGCTTCGACGATTCGACATAGTGAATTCTTTCATCAACTGATTCGCGTAAACAAAAACACCCTCGGAAACTTCAAGCTCAATTCAACTGGAACTCCGGCAACGCCGCCAACCAACTCAACGTCTTTCCCGGTTTGGATTTACCATTTTTTGCAACTTCAACGAACGCATCATGTGTTTCTTCCGTCAACTCGGCTGCCAGCATGAATTCTTCAAGCCAATCCAAGGATTCCGAAACTCCGTGTTTTGAATTTGCTTTCGCCCAATCATTCAAACTACCGGAACCAAACTTCGTTTTGTCGCTTGATAAGATTTCGTTGATCAAATTCGCACGCGCCAAAATGGTCGAGGCATTAATCCATGTTCGACCACCTTCCCATCCCTTAACGTTGGGTGGAAACAGCGGACGCTGCCCAATCTCTGACAAACGTTGACTGAGAACCGAAACATTCGTTGTTGCGTCGAAAAATCGAAGAAAGCCAACAGCCAATTCGACCGGACTTTTGATTTTTTGGCCCATGGCAATGCTTGAGTAAAACACGTTGCTACTCAAAATCATTCGAACGGCTTCGCCCATGTCAAAATTTGACTCGCGAATTGATTGCGCGATGGGCTCTGCAAATTCGTCCGTAATTTCCAAATCATCAACGACAAAAAAGCGAATCAACTTCTTGGCAATGAATCTTGCGGCGGATGGCTGTTTAAGTACGACTTCGATCGCTTCGTTGCCATCATAATTTCCGTCCGCACCCAAGAACGATTTTGTTTTCTTGTCATGCTGATGCTCATTGAACCGAAAACGCTTCTTTCGAACTTCCCAGCCAGTAAAACAACGCGCAATCTCTTTGATATCGTGCTCTGAGTAATTACCTGGCCCCAAGCAAAACAATTCCATCAACTCGCGTGCGTAATTTTCGTTGGGCCGCGTCTTGCGATTCTCTTCCGAGTCAAGATAAATCAACATCGCAACGTCGCGCGACATTTTCTTCACAAAGGGCTCAAACTTTCCAAACGCGTGGGTTCGCAGCAATTGGTTTTGACGAAGCATCGCCCTCGCGTCCATGACTTTATCCGCGCCGGTCGCAAAATGGCCATGCCAAAACAAAGTCATCTTTTCGAGAAAGGGGCAATCCGTTTTCACCATTCGAAGCAGCCACCAAGCCGCAAGCTGACTCGAATCGGTTCCACCGGTGACAAGACGCCCTGCCGTTTTCATTTCCGAATCGATGGAACCATCATTCGTCTGCTCAAAAAGCTGATCAATCGCTTTGGCTGGTCCCATTTTTTTGAGGGCGATGATCTGTTTGATTGTGCCACCAAACGCGGCGCGACGAAGAAGATGAGCTGCTCGCTGATTGTTCCAAGGCATTTCAGGAGACGGTTGATAAGTCTGCCAAGCTTTTACAGGATCAATATCGAGTGAGTTCCACGTCATGGTTTAGCTTTCAAGCCTTCTTGGAATCAGTTGAATCGGGGAGAGGTAATCATTTCGAAATCAATTCGTCAAACCGAACCCGCACGTCGACTTTCATCTGTTGATCCGTCACGTCGTAGTCGAGTTGGATGTCTTTGAAGAGGTCGGCGATTGCGAACACAATATCCATCTGCTTCTCAGCTTCCTTTTTCGTGTTGCCATCTTCAAGCATGTTCTGCGCCACCAACGCCTCGCGATTTGCGACGAGAACTTGATGCAACATTTGTCCATCAATCAAAGCTTTGGTGTTCTTGTCTTCAACGCCATCGACGTTTCCTTTGGCAACCATTTCAGCCAGTTCGACAGCCAATTCGCGTTTACTGGAAAGAATTAAATGCGACCCATGAAACGCGATCGTTGGACCAAAGTTGAAAAGTAGCAATCCCTCTTCGGTGCCGTCCTCGTAAAAGTATTCCGCGGCGGAAAGGCTTGTGTCGCCAATCTTTTCGCTTTCCAACTCAAGTTGTGGCTGGCCATTCATACCAAGGTTAATGTTCGCGAAACCAACGACGCTTTGGAAAGCGATTTTCAATTTCCGTTTAAGCTTGGCAGGATTTTTAAGTTTTCCAACCAACGCGAATGCTGGGATCTTAATATCTGGCACATACTCTTTGTCGTAAGTGTTCTCCGTGACGACGATCTGAACGCCCGGTTCCAACGATCCCAAAACGTCTTGCCCAAAATCCATACCTGAGAAAATTGTCGAAAGCTGACTGTCTGCGTTGGCAAGTTCTGCGATCACGCTCTCGGCGTAAAGTTCTTCCTTCGAGAGCCACCAAAGTCCAACGTCTCGATACGAAGTCAAATTTGCGATCATGTTCTTGGGAGCAAGTGCTTTGGGCGCGAATCCCCCAAGGTCTTTGCCAAAGAAAAATTCTCTCGACTCGTTCGCCCATTTCGCATCGAAAGGGGCCGCCAACGATAAGTCGATTTGTTCATTGATGTTGAGTTCGCCAAACGCAACGGGAGTGTTTTTGAGCAAATCCAAAACGCCGCCAAAGATCAGTTCGACGCCCGGGTTATCCGTCCGCCCCAGAAACGGCTCTTTCTCGCCAACCAGTTCACGAACTTTCTCGACGTCGATTGC
>CAYMFZ010000107.1:0-12471 GCA_964389585.1 uncultured Pirellulaceae bacterium
TTTGTTCGATTCAAGATCAATTGACCCCAGATCACTCGATTTAGAACGATTGCAAACGAAGCAAGTCCAAGCGAGGTTGCTTTCGATGTCTCGCCTCGGTGCTTCAGGGCAATGATGTGGTCCGGTTCGTGACGCAAAAGAGAATCAGTTTCATAAATCAAGCAGTATTCGCAAGTTCGGCCTGCCCTTTCACGTACCAACTTTCGAATGGCAACAGGGATATACTCGCTCACAACTGCTTCGCATTTTCATCAGATCGAATTCGAGCTTTTACAAGTCGCATAAGTAACTCGGCCTGCTCGTATTGATCCAGCTCAGCCATTGCTTGCTCATTCAAACTACCCAAGCGGTTAAGCTCTAGCAATTCAGAAGCTCGCTTGCTTGTTTGAACAGACGGTCGAAATTCCAGTATCTGTTGGTGCGAAGGAGCAGATGCAAACAGCGATGCTATTTCTTCAAAGATTCGTGATGGGGTTTCTACCGACGACATGGCGCACTCTCAATAACCGAAGTTGACAATTCATTCTATGCAATCCTAGGCATTGCCGGCCACATCAATGTCACAGAATTGTTAACGTAGGAACTCCATTTGCGAAGGTTAATTCAACCAAAGCTGGCGCCGGCAACCAATCATGCATCTTGACGTGGCTTACCGCTTTAACATTGGTGATGCCCAGACGGCCCAGCCTCCTCCCTTAACGGTAGTCGTAGATTTGGCAATCAACTCTAGCTTCTTAATGCCCTTAACATTCAATTCGACTTTTCTTGCGACACTGCCTGCGATTTCTTTTGAACTGTAGAGCTCTCGGCCATCGCCTTTCACAAAGAACTCATCACGTCCGATCGCACCGGCTTGCAACCCGATTGTGGCTTCGAACTTATTCCACTTGCCATCGAGATTGAAAACGAAATTGGAATCCACGTGCCCATATAGGCCTTTCTTGTGGAAACGCCCTCCAACTTGTAGCAAAACTCCTGTCTTGCCCTTGGCTAGTTGACTGCGAGCAATAAAGACTCGATCGCGAGTCGGTTCACCAAACCCAACGTCAGCACTCTCCCACTCGACGTCAGAAAGGAAGACAGAATCTTCGTTGACAGCAGACAACGATTTAACTTCTTTGGCAGGCTCCGATAAAGATACTATGTGGTTCAACTGGGCCAACAATTCCTCAGTAGGCTTTTCATCATTAGAATCTAACTTTTGTAACAACTCACGTGCTGCCGTGGCGGCCTTTTTGCGCTTGCCAAAGGCTAAAAGTTTCTCGATGGGACCTACCAGTTGCGTGAAATTGAGCTTCGCAACATCGGGTACGCCTTTTTTGTTTACTTCATATTGAACCGCGACCGGAACTTTAGTGGCTCCGTTTGCCAACAATACCGCAAGCCTCAACTCATGTTGGCCGACGACGTGCTTTTCCACCGTAACGTGAAACGATCCTTCACCACCAACCGCTCCAACCCAACTGGTTGCGTCGTAGTCTTGAAAATTGATTTCGGCCGGATCCGCATAAGCGATGACAGCCAACGCTGGAGGATCGCTTTGCAATTTGCCTTTGATTTCCAATCGCTTGCCACGCAATGAATACGTGACTGATTCCAATTTGCACTTCGCAACTTTCCATCGTTCTTTGTCGCTGCTAGTGAATAAAGGATGCGCCGCCAATTTGGCTGACGACGCGAATGTCATAAACGCACCTTTGTTTTTTCGATCCCACTTTTCTTTTCGGTAGACTTGGTTTCCATCGCCCATCAGGGCCCTTCCTTTGCGGGAACGAGCCTGTTCAGTTTGGCCATTGTGCGGAAGATTCAAAGCGTGACCTGTTTCATGAGCTGCGGCACCCAGTCGCCTGGTGTTGTATTTGGCAAACGTTTCAACAAACTGTTTGCCCTCTTTCGCATAAGAGATTTTCGATTTTGTATCGTCCATCAAAGCGACATCAAACTTGTCACAATCATGAACAAATCCGCATCCTCGGTTGTGGTCAAAGGGAAGCGCGTAATTGGGCGCGTTGAAAATGTATTGCTGGCCATTCATTCTTACCAAGCCGCAAATCATGAGGACATAATCAGACTCAAAATCGACTTTACCGCGAAGCGCAACCTTGCATTCGTTGCGAATCTTGCGCGCGCTTGAACCATGGGCCGAATAGGATTGGTTTGGGTCCTTTCCCGCGACGACATGGACCACCATTTTCCCATCGACTATTTCAAGCGGCATTTTCTGCGTGGACCGAAATCCATTCTTCTTCATTTCAACATGATAGAAATCTTGGATGTCCTTCAAGTTTCTGTCGAGTCGAGCTTGATAGCCAGCCTGGGGTTTGGTGTCTGAACCGTGGAAGTAAACGACGCGCAGGACTTCTTTCGACTTCTCCTGGCCCTGATGATACTCGGCTATTCGCTTTTCAAGCTCTGCCGCAAGTTTGGCTCCTCGCAATTTGATGACTGGATCGACACCATCTCCAACTTTGGAATCGGCAAGAGATGCAATGTGCTCTTGGTCTTGATCCGATAGTTTTGCGACAGGAACTTCAATCGTTTTACCATCCTCAAGCCGAAGCACGACTTTGTCAGCCTTCGTCTCAACCAACGTGGCCTGTTTTTGAAACGTGCCGTTTTTACTGGTCCACATTCGCTGTTCTTGTGCATCGGCTTGCACTGCAACGCAGCAAGCAGTTACGAATATTGCAAAGATACAAGTCAGAGATTGGAATCGAAAACTCGGTTTAGAGTCAGGTAAAGTATTCATGGCGTTCTTGGTCCAAACCGTTGTAGATAACAATCTTGCAAGTTAGACAAACTCGCTTCAAAACACAAGTTTTTGCAATTCCTCACCAGGAGAACTGCAAAGTCGAATCCAAATTCGACTTTCGTTGTTTGTTGTGATACTTTCCGCTGGGTAACTTCTGTCGGAAGTTTCCAGAATTTACGCAAGACCCAATTTCAGCAAGCGTTTTATCGATAAACGAGTCCGCTCATCGGCTTGGTAACTCTCGGCAAGAGTCACCCACTAATTCTATATTCAACGCTGCAAATGTCTTCGAAAGCCACTTTGCAGTTCTCCTGAATTCCTTACTAGATAAATGCAAAGTCATATTGCCCGCATCTAGCTTATGTTGTTTCGCCGCCGGTGGCATTGGCCAATCTCAAAAGCAATTTTCACTTAGAATTATTGGCAGACCGATGGCAGGTCGATTCGTTTTGCTTCAAAAACTGATTCAAAAGGGGTTTCCAATTTGAAAAAGATCAATCTAAGATATGATTGAAACAATGATTCTCCTGTGCATTTGAGTTGTTGAAATTCGCTTCCGATTTGCCGGTCTTTCCTTCCAACTGGCCCACGATCTTTTTCGGAGTATCTGGTGAACTCACATGAATCCACCCTGCGCGCGGCGATTGTAGCACTTAGAAAATCGTTAACACCTTCGAGTTCTGCCAAAGCTCGAAGATCTAAAAGCTCAAACTACGAAGCGATTGCGACTGAACGATTGGAAGACCGCAGACTGCTTGCAGGAGCTGGACTCCAAGGGCAGTACTTCGCCAATCAAGAATTGATCGATCCCGTGGTTGTCCAAGTCGACTCCACGATTGATTTTGATTGGGGAGCAAGTTCACCCAGCGGCGTTGGCAACGACAACTTTTCAATCCGCTGGACCGGGCAAGTTGAACCTCAATTCACCGAGACCTATTCGTTTATTGTCAATGCGAATGATGGGGCGCGGCTCTGGGTAAATGGCCAATTGCTTGTTGACCAACTTACGACTGGGACGGTCAGCGAACAGTCGGGCACCATCGACTTGATCGCAGGGCGGAAGTACGACATTCAACTTGAGTACCTTGAAGTCACCGGCGACGCATCTGTCAAACTTGAATGGTCAAGTCCGAGCCTCTCCCGCGAAGTCATTCCAGCCGAGCGACTGTATGCAGGTGAGCGTGGAAGCATTTTTGCTCAACGTTGGAATGGAATTAGTGGATCGTCAATTAATGATCTCACGGACAGCCCGCTTTATCCGAGCTCTCCGTCGGTCGTCACTCCACTGGCGACTTTTGAATCCAACAGTGAGGTCGGAGAGAATTTTGGCCAGCGCTTAAACGGCTTGCTCCATGTGACCGAGACTGGGCCTTACACTTTTTACATCGCCGCGAATGAACAGGCTCAGCTTTGGTTGAGCAACTCCACTGATCCGGCACAGCGTGAACTGATTGCCTACGCACAGGTTCCGACTGAACCCCGCGATTGGCACGTTGATACTTTTCAAAAATCACTGCCGGCTTATTTAGTCGCTGGACAAAACTATTACATTGAAGCGCTTCATAAAGAAGCCACCGGCGCTGACCACCTGGCCGTAGCATGGACACAGCCGGGAAGTGCCTCCATCGAAGTCATAGATGGTCAGTATCTATCGCCAATCGTTCCTGAAGTTCGAGTCTTCTCAGACAAGCCAACGGTCTCCGAGGGTTCTACGACTCCGGCGGTCTATACGATCGTTCGCCAAGGTGCCGCAAACAATCTTGCTCTGGACGTTAATTACTCAGTCAGTGGAAGTGCGATTAACGGCACCGACTTTCAAGCTCTTTCTGGTGTGATCACGATTCCGGCCGGTGCAGACTCGGTTGACTTAGTCTTAACGCCAATCGCAGACTCCATTCTCGAAGGTGAAGAATCCATCGTCGTCGAGATTGAAGCTGGCGCTGGATACGAAGTCGGATCAAAAAGCGAACGAACCGTTTACGGAAAGGTCCAAGATGACACCGACGCGCCGGCTGGCGGAGATTCACTGTGGAATGGCAAGGCACTTACCGATTTCGAAGGAAGATTCGGCGGAACATTTACTGAAGAAACAGATCCCGTCTTCGGCGACGTGATTCAAGTTGTGATCACTGGAACCCCGGCTACTCCGTTCAGTGTTCAGCTTCGCCAAAACATCGATAGCCCAGTGACCGAAGGTGATATTCTTTGGGTCGAATTCCGCGTTAAGTCGATTGGTGGCGACGGTAGTATCTCTGCGATCTTCGAAGAGGCGGGAGGGAACTACACCAAATCACTATCTCAAGGGATTCCGGTAAGCACTGACTGGTCGCGAATTCAAATTCCGTTTTCCGCAGTTGATTCCTACGCCGCGGGCGAAGCCAGTTTCGGTTTCCATCTCGGCTACCAAGCTCAAACGCTTCAGTTCGCCGATTTTCAGGTCTTGAACTACGGTCCGCCAAAGACGCTTGCTCCGGAGACTGGATTTGGCTTGAATAACATCAGTGGAACACACGGAACGTCGCAGTTCATCAACGTTAGTGACGAAGATTTCGACGTTGCCTTCGAAGTCGATGTGTTCAACGTTCCAGATCAAGTCTGGCACCTTCAGGCCGTATCACGCAATGAAGGTGTGGTCGCTAACGGCGACACGATGAGGTTCGAATTTTACGTTCGCGCGAGTGCGGGAACGGATCCGGAACTTTCATTCGCCGTTCAACGAACCGATACCTACGCAACGCTTTACAACCAGTCAATCGACTTAACGTCTGAGTGGCAGTTTGTTGAAGTCATGTTCGACGCTGACGATGACTTTGGCATCAATGGAATCCAAGCCGTCTTTAATCTCGGCTACGGAATCCAAACGGTTGCGATTGGCGGCTTTCAATGGCAGAACGTTGAAAACAATGTCGACATCGACGACTTGCCAAAGCAATTTCCATCGGCAACCTATGAAGGTCGTGAAGCGACCGACGGATGGCGAGAAGACGCCGATCAACGAATCGAATTGGAACGAAAAAGTGACGTTACCGTTAACGTGACGGATGCCAATGGTGAGCCACTCGAAGGCGCAGTTGTCAGTCTTCGACAGACCAACCATGAGTTCAAATTTGGGTCAGCGGTCAGCGCTTACGGAGGCAAGCTTGACCCCAATGGCAACGCTCAATCGCTGAAGTATCAAAGCGAAATCAAGCGACTGTTCAACACGGTTGTGATAGAAAACTCACTCAAGTGGCCTGGCTGGCTGAATGATCCCGCTCGTGGAGAGCAGGGTGTTAATTTCGCTGTCGAAAATGACCTCTATGTTCGCGGTCACAATATCATCTGGCCAAGCCGAACGTTTATGCCACCCAGTATTTGGGCAGAGTATGACACTCGTGTTGTTGACGATGGTGAGACGGCGGCGAACGACTGGTTGCGAACGAGAATCGAAACACATATCAACGATCTGTTGACTACCTTCGATGGTTCGATCCCGGAATGGGATGTGGTCAACGAACCGTTTGCGAACAACGACGTGATGGATCTGTTGGGCGACGGAATTGTTCTTGACTGGTTTCAGCAAGTGCGAGATTTTGATCCGAACATCAAGCTGACTCTTAACGACTATGGAATTTTTTCGCTCAATGGTGGAAACACGAATCACCGCGCGAATTTCGAATACTGGTTGGGGCTGCTGAATGATGCGGGCTTGTTGGATGTGATTGGTGAGCAAAGTCATTACAACGACTCAACGCTCACAGATATTGATGTTCTTGGGCAATTGATAGTTGACTACAACACGCAATTCGAAACGCCGATTGCGATCACTGAATTCGACATCGATTCAAAAGACGAACAGTTGCAGGCCGACTACCTTCGCGACTACATGACGATGTCGTTTAGCCAACCTGGCGTCACGGAGTTTTTGCATTGGGGATTCTGGCAGTCGTCTCATTGGCTACCCGATGCGGCGCTTTACCGATCTGATTTTAGTGCCAAACCCAACGGGCAAGCCTACGAAGATCTTGTGTTTGGCCGATGGTGGTCTGACGTTCAAGGGACAACGCGAAACGGTGAGGTAACCGCTAATGTCTTTCGTGGCGAGTATGATGTGCTGGTCGAATACGACGGCCAGACATATAACGGCACCGTCACTGTGGATGACTCCGGCAATTCCAGTGTGACGATCAACGTCTCAGCCGACCCAATCAACTACACGCCTGTCGTAGAAGTCGATCAGTCTTCTGTCAGCGGCGGTGTTGCATCGAGCCTGACCAACACTGGGCGTTGGCATGAGCCGGATAATCAAACGGCAATGTTGAATGCATCGCTTGGAAGCATCGAAAAGAATGACGATGGAACTTGGCTTTGGACATTTACACCAACTCAGACTTACGCGGATCAAGTCGTTACTATTTCGATCATTGATTCAGCCGGCGCGTCATCCGAGTTGACTTTCTCTTTTTCAGCTTTGACCAATATCGTGAGTCGTGGAACCAGTTACGGCGGGTCAGCTTTCGGGGAGTCGGCTGTGGCGACCAACAAAACGGCCTTGCGTCCCGGTCAAGCAGCATCCGTCGCGAACTTCACCAATTACTATCGTGGTTTGAATCGCGTCTTGGTAGACGTCGCCGGTTTGAGCGCAAGTTCACTGTCCGCCAGCGATTTCGAATTCCGAGTCGGCAACACGGACACGCCTTCGAATTGGATTTTGCTCGATGGAAGCGGGATTGCGCTGCCGACAATCACAGTGACCGCAACGACCACTCCCGGCATCGATCAAATTCTCTTGGCGTGGGACAACAATGAGATCGAAAATACCTGGCTTCAGGTTACCGTCAAAGCCAATTCGAACACGGGTCTTGGCTCCGATGATGTGTTCTATTTTGGAAACCAAATCGGTGATGTAAATGGAGACACGACATCGGATGGGAAAATCAAAGTTAACTCCATCGATATGATTTTCGTAAGTGCCAATCGCACCATCGGATCGACCGTTGGGATTGAGAACTTGTACGATGTCGATCGCAACGGAACCGTCAATTCAATCGACATGATTCGTGTCAGTGCGAATCGCGTTCTGACAGGCGGTCTGCTGATGTTTACGCCTTCTTCAGCATCATCTTTCGCAGAGATTCCGCCGTTGGGCGAAAATGAGAATGGTTCAATTGGTGATGAACCGCCTGGCGATGAACCGCATGGCGATGAACCTATTGGGGTCAACGACCAAACACTTGGCTGGCAAGGATCCAACGCCGTTCTTCAACCCGCGTTTGCTGTTCCATCCACGTGGGATAACGCCGAACCGTTTGCGATTCGTAGCATGAACGAACGAACCAAAGTTGTCGCAGCAAGAGGCGGATCAAAAACTTGGCTCAATGGTTCGATAAAAGAACCACTCAAAGATACAACCAAGGGTTCGTTAACTGTTTCGCGTTCAGCTACAATGGAATCCGTCGAGACAGATACCCAGTCACGCTCGAGACTGATTAAGAGGGACAAAGTGTTTTCACGTCTCAACTTGATTGAAGATTTTCGCACGATTTAACATGCTCGTTTCAGCAACCATCCTGAAGAGTCACAACATGACAACCTTACGAATTTGCAATTGCCTGCATAAATGTCTGAAAACTGGCTCCATCGCCTTCGTGGTCACTGCCTTCATAATGGTAGCAATGGCGTTTCCCAACCATGCCACGGCCGATGTCGTACTGGCTCTTGATACAGCGGGAAGCACCACGATTGATACCGGAGTCGCAGGGAGTGGAAAGTTATTGCGGATTTACATTAGCTCCGATTCCGCCGATGAGATTCAGGCCTTGAATACGCCTTTCACAATTGAAGCCGGCGATGTCACGAGTGGTCTCGTCAGTACCAGCGGAGCAACGGGGACTGCAGGATTTTTTGGAGCAGGCAACCTAACCAATTCTGATTTTGTCAGGACGAGCGGCTCAACATTTGTTGTTGATCAATTTCTGACGGCGCCGCAAAATCTTTTGGATGCAGCAAATCGGGAACTATGGTTTGAACTTACGATCGATACGACAGGGGTTGCGAGCGGATCATATTTCTTAAGACTTGATGATCCGAACAGCTCATTCTTTGATTCGGGAGCCAATGCGTTGACGCCAAACAACAATCTGACGTTTAGCGTGAGTGCAGTGCCTGAACCGGGTTCGCTTTCTGTAATCGGGCTTGCTTCAGTTCTGTTGATTACCCGACGCCGTCGAACGGTTGGTTAAGTCATGAAGGTTCGAATCTGGTTCATTGTTTTGCTTGCTTTGTCATTCGCGGCAATAGCTTTGGAAACCACTCAAGCTCAAGAGTCAACGCCAGATAGCGCCGACCCAACGTTGCGGACTTTTGACCCGAAACCTGCACTTAAAGTCGCAGCGACCGAACTCAAAAAAGCCAAATTCCAGGTCGTTGATATCCATTCGCACTTCGGCCTCAAGTTACGTGGCGATCGAAGTAAGCTCGAAGAGTATGTTCGCGTGATGGATCGAAATCAGATCGTGGTTTCCGTCAGCTTCGATGCGAAACTGGGTGATGAAGAAGATCACTTGAAGTTCATTGGCCAAGGCTACGAGAAGAGACTGGTGAGCTTTGTTCACTTGGACTTTCAAGGTAAGGGTGACAAAGACGATCCGAAAACCTGGGCCTGCAATCAACCTGGATTCGTTCGGACCTCTGTCGAACAATTGCGTGCCGCCAAATCCAAAGGAATCATCGGGCTGAAGTTTTTCAAATCCTTTGGTTTAACGAATAAGAATGCAGATGGTTCATTGATCAAGATTGACGATGAGCGATTCGATCCGATCTGGTCGGTCTGTGGTGAGCTTGGATTGCCAATCATCATGCATGTCGCTGATCCCGTTGCTTTTTTTCAGCCGATTGACGCGAACAACGAACGATGGGAAGAACTAAGTCGTCATCCCGACTGGAGTTTTTACGGAGACGAGTTTCCGTCACGAAAAGAGCTACTAGATGCACGGAATCGAGTCATTGAACGGCATCCCAAAACGACTTTTATCGGTGCCCATTTTGCAAACAACAGCGAAGACCTCGCGACGGTTGGAAAATGGCTCGACAAGTATCCCAATCTTGTTGTTGAAATTGCTTCACGCATTAACGAACTTGGTCGCCAACCCTACACGGCGCGAAAGTTTTTCATCAAGTATCAAGACCGAATTCTGTTTGGTACGGACGGCCCTTGGCCTGAGTTACGCTTAAGCTACTACTGGCGTTTTTTGGAAACGTTTGACGAGTACATTCCCTACAGCGAAAAATCGCCACAGCCGCAAGGGATGTGGCGAATTTATGGGATTGGTCTGCCGGACGATGTGTTAAAAAAAATCTATCATGAAAACGCTTTTCGCGTGATGCCGAATTTGAAAATCACATTCGAACGAGCAACTGGATTACGGGACTACGAAAAGTAAAACGTTTCTTTGTCAGACAACGATCACATCGCTGTCTATCCCCGGCGGCGGAATGACTATTCTTCGTTTCATTCCATCTCGGTCTCGCCAAGTTTAAAAACGACTTGGACCGTCGCCTTGATTTCCATTTCACCCGCAGCGATGCTACTGCCACCCCCAAGTGATTCCACAGATGAGATCGAGTTGCGGGTGAAATTTGAGTAGGGTGAGTGATTGCTTTCGCTGATCGTTTGAACCGCTGCCAAGGTCGCACCCAATTCATTTGCAAGTGCCTTGGCTTTTTCTCTGGCGGCATTGATCGCCTTTAGTCGTGCTGCGTCTTTGTGCTTGCGAAGCTCTGTCGTTCGAAATTGAATGCCTCCGACATCGTTGACGCCTTGCTTAAGCAATCCACGATAGATCAATTCAAAGTTTTTGAGATCCGAAATGGTGACTGAGAATTGCCGCCTCGCCGTGTAGCCGATTGGCTTGATTTTGGTTTTGAGTTTATCAGGTGATTCAAGCGGTGAATCCGGAAGGTTAATAGATGCATTGAGTTGTGGCGCCATTTGCTGCCCCTTCCAACCTGCTCTGGTAGCTTGCTCAAAGATAGGACGAATTGAAATCATGTCCGTTCGAATGTGCTTTGGCTCGACTTTAGAATTTAAAAGGAATTGGTTTACCGCTTTGATTTTCTCGTCGTTGTCTTTTACTGAGGCGTCTAGCTCTTTTTCTCTCGACTCAATCGAAAACGTAAATACGACTTCATCGGGTACGACTCGAATCTCTGCCGTGCCGCTTACCGAAATTGTCGGCATGGGAGGATCGTCAGCACGCAGGTTGGAACTCAATGAAAACGTTGCGACCAAGATGAGGGCTTTGTTCACAAAAGTACGGCTATGCTGTTGCATTTTGATTCTCCAATGATGTCGTGTTGCATCGACAAGGTTTATTCATGCCACGACTCGAAAGTGAGGCGCGACTTGTTTATGCTACGTGCTAACTAAGAAATAGGAAACGACGCCGATCGAATGATTCGAATCTAAAAAAGTAATCCAGCAGTGTTTAACAAACCAAAGCAAGGCGAATAGGTCATGGCGGGAACGGTTCACGTTTTTGAGTTGCTGGAGGATTCCCTGTCAGAATTCCCCACCGGAGTCTGTGCGCTGTTTGGCGGGGAGCGATTTCTAAAGAAGCTTGCGGTTGATCATCTTGTCAAAACCATTGGTGGCGACGACGAAGACTTTGCACCATCCCAATACGATTCTGATTCGGCAACCTGGGCCGATGTGCATGATGAGCTTTCAACACGCAGCCTGTTTGGTGGTGACGGACCCAAAATTGTAGTCGTCGATCATGCGGACAAATTTGTCAAAGAAAATAGGGATCGACTGGAAGACTACGTTGGCGTAACTCATGGCGGCTTGTTGGTACTAATCGTCGATAGTTGGGCAAGCAACACAAAACTTTACAAGAAAGTCGACAAGTCGGGACTGCAAGTCCGTTGCGATGCCCCAACGAAATCCGCAAAAAGCAAAACAGCCGACGACAAGAAAACTTCGGCGTGGCTAGTGGCTCGCGCGAAAGCAACTTATGAATTCCAACTGCCCGTGGGTGGTGCCCAAGTCTTGATCGAGCTTACGGATGGCGAGTTTGGGCGGATGGATCAGGAGCTTCAAAAGCTATCTTTGTACGCTGATAAAAAAGGCAAAGTCGATCCGGAGACGATTCGAAAAGTCGTTGGTGGCTGGCGAACTCGGACGATGTGGGAAGCGATTGACGCGGCAGTCGATGGAGACGCGGGCAAAGCGGTTGAGCTACTCGACCAGTTGTTGAGAAGTGGCGAACATCCTCTGGCGCTGTTTGGCCAGTTGTCGTGGTCGCTTCGACGTTACGCGACGGCGACCGAGATTGTCTTGCGGCAAGTAAGAACGGGTCGCAAACCGAATTTGCCAGGAGCCGTCAAAGAAGCTGGCTTTCGCGCATGGGGTGGTGAGCTTGATGCGGCTCAAGATCGGCTTCGACAGCTTGGCCGTGAGCGAGCCAAGTTAATGCTCGACTGGTTATTGGAAGCAGACATGGCGCTCAAGCGATCTCACTCAAGAGAGAATCGTGGACGACTAGTGCTTGAAAAACTCTTTGTGAAAATGGCAAAAGAGCTTGGCCCTCAAGCGGCGTAAGCTCAACGCCGTAGTCAACATAGTGGCATTTCACTCCGTGAAATAGCGCCAAACCCCAATGCGAAGCGAGGGGGTTCTGATTCTTAGAGTAAGAGTAAGAGTAAGAGTAAGAGTAAGAGTAAGAGTAAGAGTAAGAGTA
>CAYMFZ010000108.1:0-3247 GCA_964389585.1 uncultured Pirellulaceae bacterium
GTGCAGCTCGCTTGGACTTGCTTCCAATGACGCCGAGGCAGGCCGGCGTGACATTCTGCTTGAATATCGTTTCCAAGACGGGACGATCAGTGGAATGCCCCATCGTCATGCAGACGACAAAATCAGTCGACCTAATTTTTGCTGCTTCAGTTTTCAAATCGTTAACGCAAAGTTTTTCAAGCCATCCTTGCTTGGCATTCGATCCAACCATTCTTGACGCGTATCGATGCAAGTCACTTGGCAATTGAGATTCTGTAACACTCTCACCAACGCCTGAGCAACATGCCCAGCGCCGAAAATAACGATCTGCCAATCTTCCCGGTTGTAGACTTCGAAAAAAAACTTCACGATGCCGCCACACGTCATTCCAATATCGCGATTCAGATTCCATTCGAGGACCTCACGATTTTTTGAAGCCTCGATAAGCATCTGTGTCGCATGTTCGATCGCGCGATGTTCAACTTTTCCACCGCCAATCGTTCCATGAACCAGTCCGGAAGAATCAACTAGCATTTTTGCTCCGAGTTCTTGCGGCGAGCTTCCTTGGGTCTCAATCATCGTCACGACAACGAAGGGTTCGCCCGCTTTTGCAAGCTGAGAAAGTTTTTCGATATGGGCGATTCTTTTTTTCACTACAGGCAATTAACAAATAGGTTGCATTTAGATTTTTTATTCGTTCAAAATCTGGAGGAAAACAGCCTTGATTGCTGGAATGAGAATCAAAGCATGGCGTCAGACAGATCAACAATATGATAGTGAACCATGTGAGAATCGGCGACAGGATTGATGGGACGCCGAAGGATCCATTTGCGCGACAGTGTAGAACAGTTGTCCCAACTGTTCTGTGAGCGCGTCGGCGAATTTTAAAGCCCGTCCACCCATCTGTTTTCATCAGACTTGTGTCGATTGACTTGAAACTGGCGTGCGCGAAACAGTTGAGGACAACTGTTCTACAATCTGCAAACCAAACGGTTATTCGACAATGAGCCGAAGGCGCTAGCCTCGGGCCAGGACAACCAGCAAAACAAGCCACTCGTTGAGCTTAACAAGTTGGCCAAGCTGACTAGGCTAACTAGGCTGACTAAGCTCGAGGCTAGCGCCAACGGCTCACAACTTCTGGGATAGGCTCGTAGCTAAATAGAAAGACATCGAAGAATCTCTTCACCAGTTGCGGGCAAAGTGAGATTGGGATCGGCTTGCAAGTCGGCGAAACTGAGCGCGTTTTTGACCGCCGTCCACGCGGCGACCCCCAACAGCAACGGCGGCTCACCGACCGCCTTGCTGCGGCGGATGCAATGCAAATTGTCTTCATTGGGAAACATCTCACATCGAAAATCTATCGGGACATCGGTGATCGCTGGGATCTTATACGTCGTTGGTGAATGCGAAAGCAGCTTTCCCGCTTCGTCGTAGACCAAACATTCGGCCGTCGCCCAACCCATCCCTTGAATAAAGCCGCCTGTGATCTGCCCCATGTCGACGCCGGGATTGATTGACTTACCAATGTCCATCAACACGTCGACTCGGGGAACGGAAAGCTCACCCGTGAAGCGATCAATTTTCACTTCGGCGACAGCAGCGCCTTGGGTGAAGTATAAAAACGGATTGCCTCGTCCGGTTTCGCGATTGAAATCAACGCCCGGAGTTTTGTAAAAACCACGAGCACCAAGATCAATTCGCTCCATTCGCGCGCGACTCGTCAACTCGCCAAACGAAATACCGCTTGTTGGCTGACGCGAATCGCGAACATGACCATTTTCAAAAACAATATGCGTTGGCGAAGGGATTAAGCCGGACTCTGAATCAGCAAAAACATCCGCCGCAAACTCTCCCAGCCGTTTGCGTATGATACGACAGGCATTGACCGCCGCTGCGCCATTGAGATCCGTTCCTGCTGAAGCCGCCGTTGGCGAAGTGTTATTGTTCTTCTCCGTTGACGTCGGCATCACAATCACGTTTTGGTAAGCGATTCCAAATTCATCGGCAACAAGTTGGCGAATTTTGGTATTAAGCCCCTGCCCCATTTCCGTTCCGCCAGTCGAAACTTGAACTGTGCCGTCGGTGTAAACGTTGACCAAGGCGTTGGCTTGATTGAGAAACTTGGTTGTAAAAGAGATTCCAAACTTGACGGGAACCATCGACAGTCCACGCAAGAACAATGCGTCGGATTGATTTTGATTGGCGATCTGGATTGCGCGGTCGCGATAGTTAGAACTTACTTCCAAAGTCGTCATGATCTCGGCGAGATGATTGCCGGTGAACAACTGGCCGTAGGGAGTGACGTTTCGATCCGCCTGGCCGTACAGATTCTTCAAACGAACATCGAGCGAATCGACTTTCAAAAACTCAGCAATTCGCTCAACGATGTTTTCCATCGCGGCAACGCCTTGAGGTCCTCCGAACCCACGAAACGCTGTATTGGGCGGATAATTTGTTCGGCAAACTTGCCCGTTGACTTCGATATTTTCAATGTAATACGCGTTTTCCGAATGGAGCAACGTCCGCTCCATGACCGACGTTGAAAGATCAGCCGCCGCCCCGCCATCAGAATAAAAATCGACTTTCATTCCTTGGATTTCACCGTCCGATTCGAATCCAACTTCCCAGCGACAAAGATAAGGATGACGCTTGCCGGTGACGCACATGTCCGTGTCTTTGTCGTAGACGATTCGAGCCGCGCGGCCGGTTTTCTGAGCGACCAAAGAAACCATCAGCGCGGGAATCACGGCTTGGGTTTCTTTGCCACCGAACGCGCCTCCCATTCGCTTGCAAATGCAGACGACTTGATGTTGAGAAAGCCCCAACACTTCCGCGACCATCGTTTGAATCTCTGTCGTATTCTGCGTCGACGAATGAACGACGAGTTGGCCTTGCTCGCCCGGATAAGCCAACGCTGCCTGTGACTCAAGATAAAATTGCTCTTGGCCGCCAACTCGAAATTCACCAGACAACCGATGCGTAGCGGACGGAATGACTGCCTCAGGCTTGCCTCGCCGAATTTGTCGTCGCGGTCCAATGAAGTGCTTGCCGCCAATCGCGTCGTCAATTGAAAAGACGGACTTGGATTCGGTGACTTCGATTTTAACTAGACGCTTGGCTCGCTCAAGCTGCTCTGATGTTTCCGCCGCGATGACGACGATCGGTTGACCGACGTAGGAGACTTCGCCTTCGGCTAAAAATGCCTCGTCCGCAATCAAGGGACCGAAGATGTTGTGCGGGCCGACATTAACGTGGGTCAAGACTGCGA
>CAYMFZ010000108.1:3257-12442 GCA_964389585.1 uncultured Pirellulaceae bacterium
TTCCGTTCGCACATCAACAATCTTTCCACAAGCGATTGGGCTTCCAACAAACCCGACGAACAATTCGTCACTTCGACGTGGGAGGTCTTCGATGTAGGGCGCTGAACCCGTTACGTGTCCGACTGCCGAATCGTGAGGAATCGTTTTTCCGACTGCCGAAGTCACCACTGTGTCAGAGTCTGCTTTGTCGATCAATGGATCGTTCATGCGATTGCTCCTGCAGTTTGCGACTCGAAAAAGAACTTAACCAAAACATTTTTTGCAAGTTGCAACCGAAAGTCTTTGCCGCCGCGAACGTCACTGATCGGGCTGATTTCTTTGACGGCAATTTCTCCTGCGGACTTCATCGTGTCGAGCGTGAATGGTTTACCAATTAGGAACTGCTCGGTTTTGACGAGACGTAGAACAACGGGACCAACAGCGCCAAAGGCCATTGCTGCACTTTCGATTTCACCCTCCGACTGCCGAATTCGAATCGCCGCAGTGAAGCTGGAAATGTCCATGTCGCGGCGTCGAGAGACTTTGTAGAGACGCAATTCTTCGTCGTTGCTTGGAATTGGAATCAAAATCTTGGTGAGTAGTTCACCCGGTCGAAGATCTAGTTTTTTGTAGCCCAGATAGAAGTCGTTAATGTTGACGATTCGCGTTTCTGTCACGCTGGCTAACTCCAGTTCCGCACCGCAAACCATCAAAAAGGGTATTGAGTCCGCGATTGGCGATGCGTTGATCAAGTTTCCGCCAATGGTGCCGACGTTTCGAATTTGTGGCGAACCGAAAACAGAGATCACTTGATGAAAAGGGGGTGAGACCTTCTGAAACAAGTTTTCCAAATCACTCCAAGTCGTACGCGCTCCCGCAACGACTTGACCGTCGTTAACGCTGAGCTGCTCAAGCTGTTTGACGCGGTTTAGATCAAGCCAAATTTCTGGCGCGGCAAAACCTTTGTTGAATTGAACGCCGACATCGGTTGCGCCTGCAATGACTTTTGCCTGCGGATGTTCTGCGAGGAATTGCGTTGCACTCTCGATGCTGGTTGGACAAAAAAGCACTCTAGGCTTGCCTTCGCAACCGCCAGCCGATTCGATTTTGATTTCATCGTCGCTGAGATCGGTCGCGGAATCGACCATTGCTTGGGGAGGAAACAGCTCGTTCAATTTGGGACTTCTATTTTGACTGGCACATTGGCCTGCTTCGATGATGGGCGAATAGCCTGTGCATCGGCACAAATTTCCAGTCAGCCCGTATCGCCAATCTTCAGTCGTGGGAGCTTCGTTGTCCTCAAGCAAACCCGTCATCGCGACAACAAACCCAGGCGTACAAAACCCGCACTGAGAACCGTGGCAATCGACCATCGCTTTCTGGACGCCACTTAAGTTCGATTCGCCACCCAATCCTTCAACTGTCACGATATGACAACCATCAAGCTGAAATACGAATCGGATACAAGAATCGATGGGTAAATACTGAAGCGTGCTGGCTGTCGATTCGTCGACTCGCCCGCAAAGGACTGAACACGAACCGCAATCTCCTTCCGAACAAACGATCTTTGTTCCGACAAGCTTCAATCGGTTGCGAAGGTAGTCTGACAACGTCAAGAACGCATCCGAACCGCGCACCTGATGATGCTGTCCGTTTACAAAAATCGAAATGTACTCACGCATGAATGACTTGTCCGCTGGTGACCGTATCTGTGAAAGCTGCGTTCGCGCCCGAGACGCACTGAACAATATACCGGGAAACGAGTGGTCACAAATCCAGGCCGGTTTTGTTTGTCAGAATTTGATCACGAAGAGAGGATACTGGGGCAACAGACGAGTGAGAGCAACGTTATTGGGTTTGTCGTTGATTTCAACGCAGAGGCGCGGAGAGCGCCAAGACGCGCAGAGAGAACACACATCTCTGCGCGTCTTGGCGTTCTCTGCGAACTCTGCTTTAAATTTTTGTCCGCAAAACGATTGGGGCTATCTTGCTTTTTGTTCAGACCAGTGGCGCCAGCTTTCTCATAACCGAGACTTCTCTAGCTCATCGTAACGCCCGAGTAGATACATCGGGTTTCACTGCACGCGAACGTTGCACATTGACCGTTGTAGTGCCAGCAATCCTGGCAGTGAGGCGTCTTGCACCGCGCACAAACAACCATATTGTTCATGATCTCTTCGCTGCAAATTGGACATTTCACGTCGTCCACTACAGATGCTTGATCTTCGTTGACAAACTCGATGCCCTCTGCATCAAACAGCATCAACTGATCGAACAGTTCCAAAGAGAATCGAACAAAGTCTTCGAGCGCCGTGTGTTCTTTGATGTATCCAGGTTTAGAAACAACTAAACTTCCGCGATTGAGTGTGATTTGAATCTCTTCGTTGCCCATGTGCCGACGCAATTGCTCGATTTGCCACTGGACGCCCGTGGTTAACATTTTCTGAGTTATGAACGGCTTATTACTCGAAACGTAATAGTTCGATTGAAACTCTGGTTCCTCAATGAAGACCTGTTTCATCGCACCACCACCCCAGCCTCGCGTCTTTCGAGCCGGACTCGTCGAAATCTCCAACTTAAGTTTTCGGTTGGGCCAAACCATCGAAAACTCAGTTTGCTTTCCCGCCGCGAATCGAAAAGACTTGCGATTTCGAAGTGCACAAAACGTTCGCCCGTAGTCGAACGTCAAACTGGGCTTGGTCAATCCGAATCCGTAGACCACGCCGCCTTTGCCTTGGCTTCCACCGTAACGTTTGGAAAGCCGATCATAAGTTCGATTCCAACGATTGAGGCGACGGAAAGCTGCAAACAAAAAACTGAGCACGAACACCGTGATTACGGCGAAGATGAAAAAAAGTAATACATCCATTTGTTCGACTCCAAATACTCACTGCTACGGGAACTGAAACTCCCCAGTCCATCTCGTTGCTATTTTTTACGTGGCCGAGTTGGAGGATCATTTCCATCAATGGTAAGAGATACATTTTCTCGATCTGCGGCGGGTTGCGCTTCATTGATCGGTCGATCCACTGCTTTCTCGAACGCGGTGTCTGTTGAAGTCGGATTGGTCATTTGCTCCATTTGTGTTGGCGGAGTTGGCTCGCGATCCAAACGTTCGTAAGGATCCTCGCGGCGCCCAAACGCGTATCCTGCTGCCATTCCAAGTAATCCGACCAATAGCCCGCCGACTCCCAGCCACCAAGTCGGAAATCCGAGACCTGGTTCTGGCAGAACAATTTTGCCGTCTTCCCCCGTCAACTCTTTGATCTTTGACTGGAACTCTTTGTACTCATCGGTGACCTTGTCTAGCTTTTTTCGGGTGCCGATCAGTTGTGATTCCAATTTTGCCGCGTCTTTTTCGCGAGCGTCCAATTTTGCCGAGACCGAGTTGCGCTCGAATTTCAGTTTTTCGGCAAGTGCCAACTGGCCTTCCAAATTGGCTTGCATGCGGGCTCCGTCGATCCGCATATCTGTATACTTGTCAACCAAATTTCCGTCGCCGGTCTGATTGGAAACAAGTGTTGAGAGGACTTCCTTCATTGCCCCTTCGCGCATCGTTTGATTTTGAACCGTCGTCAACGTCTTAATTTCAGATTCCAGCTTCGCAATCTTTTCCTTGTCTTCTTCATTGTCAACGACTTGCGCCGGCGCCATCATTTTCCAAGCGAACAAAGAGAACAGCAGGAACTGCAGCATCAACATGCCAATGACTGCGAGTTCAAAAGCGGGCTTGCGATTTTCCATGACGGTCACCATAGGTTGGGCGCTGCCGGAATGACCGGACAAAGCGTTTCCTGAATATCGAGGGTCCATATGCATGAGCGGCTCTTTATTAAAGACACGTGCAAACTGATCAAGTTCAAGCTGACGGAACCGTCCCGTCGTCAAAATAAATCCGCCCGTCCGTTGGGTCTTTGGCTGGTCATCGTCGTTCCACTGGAACCACCCTCGATCTTGCTCGCAAGGATCAATCACCAAAGCGACATCGAGAGGACGATTAAAAAAGTTATTACAGATAAACAAATCCATACCGGACAAAAACACGGTCCAACCAGGATGCGTGTGATACCAGCCAACCATCTCAAGGTCAGGTCGAAATTCATCGCGCTGACGCGAAATCTGACTCCACGTCTCGTGCGTGAACTTGAAACTGCCTTTGGTTGCCTCGTAATGTTCTGCTCGCAAGCTGTCGGAGATCACGACGAACGGTCTGCCTTCGTCGTCGATCAATTGACGCCCCAACATCACGCCACCCAACTCCACACGCGTGTTGCTGAGTGCGTGGGCTTCCATGTCTCGTTGGACATCCAGGTCGACAAAAATCAACAGCTCGTCATCACCAACATTTCCAACCATCGCGGTTGCGAAATGGGCATCTTGATCGGGGCGCAACTCTCGCTGCGGTTCTGACTCTTCAAGATCGCCAAATTGGATTTCAGAACTCATCGCTTTGACTCAGACCGTTCCTCTGTTAGTGGTAGTTCGACTGTTGCAACTTATCAGTTTATTTCGAGGACGCGTGCATCGTCGGCAAGCAACGCAAAATAAGTGCTGTTGGGAGTGGAGACTTTAACGATATCGTAATCTGGAATCCCCAATTCACCGAGCGTTCGATCAACCAAAGGCGAATTGAATTCGATTTCACAAGTTGTCTCGGGCTGCAAAGGCTGGCTGCACGTCTCGCAGATTCCATCGCGGGCTCCGACTTTGCAAAGCGGCTGGTTGACCGGTTTCGCAGAATCGCATGATCGGCAAACAAGTTGAATCAGAAAATCGCGATCAAGAACCAGGCTGAATCCCTGTACGCCATCAAGACCGGCATGCTTCGCGACTTTGGTGAATAGGTCTTTCACCGTCGATGCCTTCGCCGTCAAAGGGAGTTCGATTACGTCTTCGTAAGTTTCATGAGACAAACAGTCTTCGCGAATCGGATACTTGGTTTGATAGAACCGATTTGCCGCACCATTGAATACCAACGCCGTCCCTTCCGCTGCAGGAAGATCGTGAATCAGTTTCAACGCCTCCTGCACTTGAATTCCACCGATGATCGATGCGATGGTTGGCGCGGTGGGGACTTTGCCCATTTGAATATCTTCTTGCTTCAATAGCGGACAACTATAACGAAGCGAAATCAGCCGGTAGTCGTTTTCGGTCATCGCACATTCATAGCACGAGCCATTGGGCGGCATGAAAACTTTTGCGACGCCGTTGATTTCTTGAATACCGCCATCAATCCAAGGCGTATTCGCCTTCCAACACATGCGATTGATCCACAAGCGGGCTTCGCGATTGTCGACGCAGCAGATCACCAGGTCCATGTCGCGAACCAAGCCGAGACCGATATCGGTGAGCACGTTGCCAAACATCGGTAGAATCTTGCAGTCAGGATTCAGCTCGCCAGCCATCTCCGCCGCGACCTTCGCCTTGGGTTGGCCGTTGTGGCGGGCGCGAAACAAAACAGATCGAGTGAGGTTCGAGTCTTGAATCTCATCAAAGTCAATTAAGACGATTTGCCCCAATCCCAGCAGCGCCAGGTTTTTGAGAACTTCGTTTCCAAGCGCGCCCGCGCCAACAACCAAGATCTTCGCACCCGCGATTTTTTCTTGGTCCCACCATCCAATCAGCCGTAAACGCGAATACCGATCAGAGTCGTCGATGACGAGATCGGGTTCGCGATTGGGTTGCGTTGTGCTGTTGGCTGGCGAATCGTTTTCCAAAGTGTTGTCCTGTTTGAATGTGAATTAGAAAAAAATCTAGTTTGTCGAAGCTTGTATTTACGCCGCAGTGCGTTAGCACCCGGTTCAATCAGGTAAAACCGGACGCTAACGCGTGGCGGCTGAATTTCAATTGACAAACTACTATTAACTTTAAGACCAGACCTGTGGCACCGAGCAAAGGGATCGCTGCGACCCTATCAGGGTCGGTGGATTTTGTGATTCATGTTCCGGTGGTGTCGCGTTCGCTCAACCACCGGCTAACTGCTTAAATCCTTTCAGGATAAAACTAATCTTTCAGGACAAATCCAATCGTTCAGGTTGAATCTAAACTTTCAGGTTGGTTGAATCTAAACTTTCAGGTTGAATCCAAACTTTTGGGATGAGTTCAAATCAGGATGAGTTCAAAGTAAGTACCATTCGGCTCGCGTCTGCGTTTCAACCAAACATCCTGTCGCGAGAATGTTAATCGAGAAACAAGATCCCGTCGTCTTCTCTTGGCGTCTCAACGATTTCGATTCCCGTCTCAATGATTTCGATTCCGTCTTCGGTTGTCTTCGTGATTCTTTCGTTCCCTTTAACTTCGGTGACACGAGTCACGCGAACGGCCGGTTGGACCGCTGACTTTTCCCCGCTGATTAAGTCACGAATCGAACGCTTGTCGATTGGAAAAGGGAAATCAGTTTGCGTTTTCGCCCAAAGCGCGGCTTCGCGATTGTAGGGGCTTTCGGTGTCAAAATTCTTGTATCGAATCATGTCCCAAAGCATCGTGCACATTTCACTGAGCGTGAGACTGGGAACCCAATGCGTTCCATAACCGCCAAGGCAGACCACGCCGTTGTTGGAGATGTTGGGATGAAAAACGGGTGTCTGCCAGGCCAGATTGGGGACCATACGAGGATAGGCAGCACCAAGTTCAACGAGGACTTCGTGGCTTTGCGCTGGCTTAATGTTCCCGTTGCGATCACGCTGAAAACCAGCGCCGAGGAACTGAAGCCGATACTTTTGGGGAGGTTCGCCGCGACCATCAAAAGAAAAAATGGTGCTTTCTTCAGCTAACTTGAGAACAGACAGATAATCTGAATTTAACCTTCGTTCGCGAGGAGACTTACGCATACCAATCCTGAATTTTATTGCAAACCGACATCGCTGTTTAGTTAAGCTTTCAAAGGCTTAGACGCCTTCCTGAAACCGACCGGTTGAGGACAACGAGTGAGCTGAAGGCGCTAGCCTTCGGCCAGGACAACCAACAAGAACCACCCGTTGGACTGCCCGAGGCTAGCGCCTTCGGCTCATATTTTGGGATCGCCCCTTAAGATCATAAAGCAACTACTATTTGACCAACTCAACGGACGAATCGCAATTTCAACGGACGAATCGTAATTTTAACCAGCAACAATTTCTGGATAGACAATCAAGTGATCACCTGCCGTCACGTTGGCTTGAATCAGCGTTTCGTTTTCGTGAAGTCGCCGGCCACCTTCTTTGTGATCAAGACTGTAACTCATTGGCTGACCATCAGGTCCGACCATTGGCAAGTTCATTTTCGTGATGATGTTGGGAAGGATTCGCTTGACAGTTACCGTATCGGCCACAACTGCTTCGACGCTTTTCGCTCCCGTTTGGTCAAGAAAAGTTACCTGCGTGCCTTGCTGTTCCACTGTATCGGTCATGATTTCCCTTTTGGCTTACGTCGATGGCGCAACAAAATGCGCGATGTTTGTGTTTTTCGCTATTCTATCCGAATACTGCTCTGATCTTGTTCGTATTGGTACATAAATTATTGGCGGTTTTTCAAAAAATTCGAGGCTTTGTTTGACAGTTCATTGTCTCTTCGAGAATGACGGTTAATTCAAGTCACTGGAGCACCTAAAAAGTTCTCGCTTTCCTCGAAAAAACGCATTTTTCATACTGTGCTGCGTTCGTCGCTCGCCAACATCCCATAAACCTCAACGTCTTCAAAAACACCCCACTTTCTCACGTGGTCTCGACAAGTTCCCTCGTGAGTCATCCCAATTTTTTGCAAGACACGGCCAGAAGCAGGATTTCGAACTAGGTGATGCGATGTGATTTTGTGAAGCCCAAGCTCCTCAAATCCAAATTCGATCACCGACTTGGCGGCCTCGGTGCAAAATCCCTGCCCCCAGAAATCGCGCCCGATCGTGTAGCCAAGTTCAGCTTGGTGATCTTCTTTATTGACGTGCAAACCAATGGCGCCCATCAAGACACCATCATTTTGCCGTTCAATCGCAAAGACAAATCCCTCGCCAATTTCCCAACCTTGCTGGTGTTTTGAAATCCACTGAGCCGCGTCTTCTTGCGAATACGGATAATTGAACGTTCTTGTTTGCGATGCAATTTCACGATCGTTAAACATCTCGCCCACCGCAGGTGCATCTGAATCTTTGAATCGGCGCATACTCAGTCGTTGAGTTAAACGGGGAAACTCAATTGGAACTTCAATTTGAACCTCATGCGGCGCGACGAACTCATCGCGTTGGGGACTGGCTGCGTTTTCGCTTGCTGGATTCGATTCGTCCGACTTCATTCGTAGGCTCTCATTTTCCGTTGATCGAAGGGTAGGGTTTCCGCTCGATGGACGCAGTTTTGCGACTGCTTGTTCGGGTTGAAACGATTTTGCGAGTCAAGAAATCCAAAAAACAAAGCGTGACTTTCCATGATCCAATCAACACCCAGTTTCTAACCTAAGTTTTCCTGTCGGATGGGAAACAGTTAGCCGCTTAGGCTACCCCAATCCAAATAGACAGAGACCTACCATGAGTTACCTAAATCGCTTTTTCCAAGAAGTATTCGACGAGTCAAATGATCCGTCTCAAAAGTTTAACAGCTTTGAGTCGATCTCGGACAAAGAATTGGCCGACCATTTGAAAGTCAGTAAATACGATGCGTTTCAAATGACGGACGCTGTTCGCCCTGCCATGGATCTTAAGATCAAGCCGTGTCAGGGATACCGACACGATGTCTACATTGACGAAGAATCGAAAACAGAAGTTCCCGTTGTGATGGCGGCTGCCTCTCGTGAGAAATTGTTTCCTTTGTTCATGCAGTTGATTCAGCGGCTTGGAAGCGTTGTGGATGTTGTGCTTGAGTCCAGCCACTCACGAGACGAAGGCGGACACGTCGATCTTTATCGTGAACACATCGACATGTCGGTTTTGAGTAGCGTGCTTTGGGATTACGAAGACCTATTGCTCAACGATGGTTGTACTGGCATTGCGGTTTTAAATCCAAATACGCCACAAGAAATTCAATTCGAAGAGCACAAGTTGTTGATTGTCTACGGCAGTCCACTTGAGCCGTACGAGTTTACGCTTGAGCAGCATGGCGTTTCGGAAAAAGAGGACATGAAGTTTATCACCGAAGCCGAACACATTCATTCGTCATCAGACGACTACGCCGAACGCTTCCTTCAACTTCGAACGGCATTGGGACTTGATGGCAATCAAGACGCGCCCAAGGAAGCCTATGGAG
>CAYMFZ010000109.1:0-12232 GCA_964389585.1 uncultured Pirellulaceae bacterium
GATCCAAGTCACGCTGTGCACCCCGAACGGATGGACTGCGAACAGGATCGCCGCACCAAGCGAAAGAAAGCTTCCGTCTCGATGACCAATTAGCAACTGAGATCCGAGAACATACAGCCCCAGCACGACTGCCAAGTGCCAAAATACGTTGACGAGTTTGTACAGCCGTGGATTGTCTTGCCACAAAAGCCAATCGAGCGATATCGAATATGAATAGATGGGCCTCAAGTAACCGCCGGAATCGCTCAAGTCTCCATGCTGACGTTCCAGATACGAATCAAGTGACTGCGTCCATACGTCAACGGCCTCTGCCTTGCTGGTGACTCGATAACCTGATTCGAGAATCTCGACACGGTCGATCCAAAGAAAGTCGCCGTGAATCCCGAAAGACCAGAGCCCTAAGACAATCACTACAAGGCCCACTACGTGTGTCCAAAACCTAGAAGCGACTCCTGTTCGTTCAACCTGATTGTCCGAATCGGTTAGCAATCAATATTCCTTGTTCGGCAATTCTTGTACGGCATTTCGTCAATGTAAAAACACGATGTTAACCCGCGAGACTCGCAAAGCAAACGCCGCGAACTAATTGCAACGACCGTAAGACTCGATTTTCAACCCAGTTCAAGAAACTATCTCCGGTCGAGCCTTCGCTTTCGTTCACCGTAAATGGACATGGCTTTTAATAGTTGCAATTCTTCATTGTGTTTGCGATGCGAAGTCCAATTCCGGTGCGCGTTTACGATATCTGGCGCAAATGGCGACAAGAACAGCACGTCCTCCGCATATTGCTTCGAAGGCTTTCCCGTTTTCGATGACGCAGCACGATACCAAGGCGAATCCAAACGATCGCTTGGGTAAGCGGCTCCACCGAATTGAGCTGTCGCGTTTCTCAGTTGATTAACAATTGAGTTTGAATAGCCAGTAACCAACGCTGCCGAACAACCAAAGGTATCGCCGGCTTCCCAAATATAAGTCAGGCTATTTGCGATATCCGTCGCGTTTACCAAGGACTCTCCTTCAAACAGCGGATGCCCCAAACGTGCCTCACGACCTCGATCTTGCATAGGCAAGCTCGAATGAAAAAAGAATGCGTCACCTTCCGCAGAAACACTGTCATTTTCTCGCTGAAACAATTCAAGCCCCGCGGCAATCACGCGACGACAAAGCGCAATCTCTTCGACGAATTCGTTTGAGCTTTCTATTCCTTGCAATTCTTCGAGAGCACGCACGTACGCCGTCAGCGTCGCCAAGAACCGAATTGTCTTTCGCCAAGGCCGATACTCAATAAGCTGAGCAGTATGTTTGGGTACTCGTCGCTTTTCAATCAACCAAGAAGTGTTGGTTCCGGGCTTAAAAGGCGACAACGTTTGTTGGGCCGAGACCACGAAACTTGATTCAAATTGATCTGCCAACGATAACGATATTTCTGCGCGTGCGTTTGCAAGAATCTTTCTGGCCAAAACAACACGCTCGTCAGTTGGTCCGCCCCGATCAATTCGAACTTGCTCAAGCAAGAGTCGAGCGGCATTCACCATCGACCATTCTGCCTCCGTCACCGAGGATTGGTTTTCCGACAACAAGATCATCGCCTCGGCATACCTGACAATTTGCTCGGAATAGTAACGGTCACGGGTAATTCGATAGAGATCGTAGTATTGAGCGACGTTGTTATTTGCAAACTTGAAAGACGATCCCGAAAACTGATCCGTCAACTTGCTTGATTTAACGTCAGCCAAGAATTCGTCACCGGAAACACCGGGACCAAATCGAGTCCTTAAGTTCGTTTCACTCTGCTCGAAATCATAGTACGCCAAACCAAATCCTAGCTGCCGACTTTCCTTGATCGCTTTGAGTCGCAAATGATTGGGAAGCTCGTCAAGACGATATTCCCACCCTTGCTCATCAGGAATGCTTGATTCCAATTTGATCACAAAGTTCTTAGGAAACCCCGCATGAAACCGATTCGCGCCTTTCCATTTCTTGGGCAACGCCGCCAACGTTGCCGACTCGGAATAGAACTTACCGGCCTTGGTTTCCGAATAAACTGGCGGCTCAAATGCGACATTCCCTTTGGTAAGCCGTAAATCGTTCGCGTCCGAATCCTTCGCCGCCGTCAATCGAAAAAATCCAGATGGACGATGCTCGCCGATCCGACGCAAAACATGATGGGCCAACAGCCTTCCAATCGCGTAAGCAGGCCCTTCTGAAAAATGAATGTCGTTGCCAAGCCACCAATCTTGGTAACGCCCATTGCGATTCTCATAGACGTATTGCCATTGATCGCAGACTGTAATCTCAGGAAACTCGTTGATGATTTCCATCGCCCAGGGGTTGAGAAAATCTCGAACGACGCCGAATTTTCGTCCGGGTGATTGCTCAACATCTAGGTCTATTTCAGCATTTGAGATTTCAGAATTTGAGATTTCAGATTCTTTGATTCGAGAATTTGGAAAGCCTGAATTAGGCAAACCTGAATTAGGCAAACCTGAATTCGAAAAGCCTTCTGGGACCGGACAAGTCGTGACCCAAATCAATTTTGCGTTCGTCTTTTTCAACTCGCTAATAATCGCCCGCAAGTTCGACTGGTAATTGGCTTTTGTTTCGCTGTGATCCCAATGTCCAAAATTGAAGCTGATCACATCCCATTGACGGCCCGCCTCAGAATAATTCCCGAGCCACTCTCTTACATTTTCGCGTCCGCTCTTCGATGAACGACAGTTAACAGGCGGGTGATGCGCGTTGATCTTACCGGCGTGGATGTCAATAATCGCCTTGCTGTAGTTTGACGAAATGGAATCGCCAATACACAAATAGCGAGGAAGGTTGGGATCATCTTCTTTGACGGAACCGAAAACAAATTCTTCATCATTCGCATCACTCGTTTTTTCGTTCACATGGTCACTACGAACCTGAAGCGAAAACGAATGCAGAACTTGCGGATTCAAACCAAACAGCATGAAGCCGACTGCAATTGCACTGAGACAACTCTTCATCTCGAATAGCTTCCTGTAAACGAAATTTCCAAACGAATAGAATGAGCACCAATCGTTCGAGCGTTTATTTGTACCAGACCAATGGAATTTTGACATTATCGACACAAACGAAAAACACTCTGTATTGAACATTCGTAACGCGGATATTTTTCGCGGAACCAATAAGGTGCTTGAGCATCTCAACCTTGAAGTCGAATCCGGAGCAAGCACTGCGGTCATTGGACCAAACGGCGCTGGAAAAACGACCCTTCTCAAAGTCCTTGCTCGAGAGATTTACCCAGCCGCAGGCTCCGTAAAAATCTATGGCAAAGAACGCTGGAACGTTTGGGATTTGCGAAAGCGACTGGGAATCGTTTCGTCTGATCTTCAGCAAAATTACTCCCCAACCGCCTGTGGTTTCTCCGTGGTGATCTCCGGATTCTACTCCAGCGTTGACACTTTTGGACATCAGTCATTTTCCAGTGAACAACTCGAAACGGCGCGAATCGTTTCGCGAGAATTGGAAATTGACCAGCTTTCGGAAACACCCTTCTCACAAATGTCGACGGGCGAACAACGGCGTCATCTTTTAGCCCGAGCACTCGTGAACAATCCGTCCACATTGGTGCTTGACGAACCAACCGCCGGTTTAGATCTGGCTGCTCAACATCGTTATATGAATAGAATTCAACAGTTGATAAGAAAGGGAAAAACGATCGTCTTGGTGACTCATCATGTACACGAGATTCCACCGGAAATCGAAAATATTGTCTTGTTGAAAGATGGAAAAGTCATCCAGTCGGGCCCCAAAGTATCAACACTCACAAGTCAAAATCTAAGTCGACTTTTTGATGTCCCCTTAATTGTCGTTAGTGAAAACGGGTTTTACCAAGTCGTTCCCGGCGTCAAACAAGACTTACCATCTGACAAGTGACTTCGTTTCGGTCATAATCAGTTTCGAAAGTCACTTCGAATCAACGTTATCGACTGGAAACTTCCATGCTCAACCGTCGTCATCTCCTGCAAGCAATTTCTGCTACCGGAATCGGAACCGCCGTTTTCCATCAGTCACTAACGTCTTTGATCAGCACACCACAAGACGTGAACGTTGGTTCGATCAAACGAGCGGAATGGATTACGGGAATGGAATTGACTGACGATCAATGTAAAGAGATTGTCAGTAAGGTTCAGCGTAACAGCGCCGCGATGGACGAGCTTCGCAAAACTGTATTGACGTACGATACCCCGATGGCAACTCGATTTTCTCCAACGTCTCACTTTAAGCAGCTTGAGGTCGTCGAGCGTAACGCGAGTCCAACCAGTTCGGTCGTCGTTGAACTTCCCGATAACGATGAAGCGATTGCATTCCTGCCCGTTCACCAACTATCGTGGCTCGTTCGCACTCAAAAGATCTCCAGCACTCGGCTAACTCAGATTTACATCGAGCGTCTGAGGAAGTACTCGCCAATGTTACGCTGCGTCGTGACGATGACCGAAGCCTTGGCGCTGAAACAAGCCAAACGCGCGGATGAAGAAATTGCAGCCGGAAAATTCCGTGGGCCACTGCAGGGAATTCCTTGGGGAGCCAAGGACTTGATTGCCGTTGAAGGTTATCCAACGAGTTGGGGAATCCCTCACCACAAAGATCGCGAGCTTCCAACGACTGCTACTGTGGCCCAGCGGCTCGAAGAAGCCGGCGCAGTGCTCGTCGCCAAACTTTCACTTGGTGCATTGGCCCAAGGCGACAAATGGTTTGGCGGAAAAACACGATCACCTTGGAATCCAAAGATCGGTTCGAGTGGTTCGTCGGCGGGATCCGCAAGTGCCGTCGTGGCTGGACTGGTTGGATTTACTTTGGGAACAGAGACACTCGGTAGCATCCTGTCTCCTTCGATTCGATGTGGTGCGTCGTCGCTGCGACCTACTTTCGGTCGCGTCAGCCGCGATAGTTGCATGCCGCTTTCCTGGTCTCTCGACAAAGTCGGTCCGATCTGTAGATCTATCGAAGATTGTGCTTTGGTTTTTGATGCGATTCACGGTGCCGATGGCAAAGACCTCACGGCAGGCAGCTATGAATTCGAATGGCCGTCGAAAAAGCCTTTGGATTCGCTTCGTGTAGGTTACGCAAAACGGAACGGTGTCAAAGACGAAGACCGCCAAGAACTCAAGATCCTCAAGGAACTTGGCTGCAAGCTTGTGGAACTTGAGCTGCCGAAGGACATTCCCTTCAACTCGATGTTTTCGATCATCGATGTCGAAGCCGCATCCGTTTTCGACGATTTAATGCGCGATGGACATACCGAAGGCTTCAATACTTGGGATGAAAGTTTCCGATCTGCACAATACGTTTCTGCCGTTGATTATGTCCGCGTTCAGCGGATGCGCAGTTTGTTGATTCAACGATTCAACGATGCGATCGCAGACATCGACGTGATGGTAAACATGAATGACTTGCTGCATACCAATTTTACTGGCCACCCTTCTGTGGTCATGCCAATCAGCTACCGAGAGCGAAACGACGTAAAGACTCCACGGCCTGTTGTCTTCAGCGGCCACCTCAATGACGACGAACGACTGATGGCGATCGCAGCAAAATTCCAAGCCAAGATCACGGCTCAAACAGAACAACCACCACTCGACAAATGGCTGGGGCAATTCAATTCTGGAGAGCTGGACAAAAAGGAAGAAGCAACGACCCCGTCGAAGTCGCCTCAAAACAATCCACCTAGCCCTAAAAGTTCCAAGCCGAAAACTTCGCAGACAAAGACTTCGAAAGCCAAATAGCTCTCGCTATTCATTTCGAGATTGAACAACGATCGTTCTTTTTCGAATTCAAACTACTCAACAACCACACCCGCGTAGTTCGCCTCCGGATCAGGATATTGAGGATCCATCTCTTCAAGTGTGTTTCTCAACAACTCGCTAACGACCAAATTGCGACACCATTTTTGATCCGACGGAATGATATGCCAAGGTGCGTGATCCGTACTGCACTTCTCCAAGGCGGATTCGTAGGCCTTTTGGTAGTCGTCCCAAAGTTTGCGCTCGCTGAGGTCGCCCATATTGAACTTCCAGTGCTTCGACGTGTCATCAAGACGAGCTTGAAGCCGTTCGCGTTGGGTTTCCTTTGAGATATGCAAAAAGCACTTAACGATTGTGGTTTCGGTGGAATGCAACAGCTTCTCAAATTCATTGATCAGCTCGTATCGCTCTTTCCATTTTGATTCGGGAACAATCGAATGAACGCGAACGACCAGCACGTCTTCGTAATGCGAGCGATTGAAGATCCCAATGTTTCCGCGCCGGGGAACCGTTCGATGGACGCGCCACAGGAAATCGTGATCCAGTTCTTCCTCACTTGGCTTCTTAAACGAAACAACTTGGCAACTTGTCGGGTTCATCCCTCGCATCACAGAACGAATCGTTCCGTCTTTGCCTGCCGTATCCATCCCTTGAAGAACCAAGAGAATTGAGCGCTTGTTCTCCGCATACAATCGCTTCGCCAACTCCTCCATGACCTTTGCATTTTCAGCAATTCGTTCGTAGGCAGTCGACTTGCGATAACCAGTATCCGAAAGTCTGCTGGGAATGTCTTTAAGACGAATATTCTCGCCTGGTTGAACAATGTAGGGTTGGAGCTTCTTCTTGGGCATGTTCGGTCACTAAATGGAGGCAATGAACAAAGCAAGATTATAGCCGAACTGTTCGCGTCCACGTAACCTGAGATGTTCGCCAAGTAGTCCATCGCGATTACCATTTTAAATTCTCAGGCTGGACGTCTAAGTCACAAAAACCGCCGAACGATTCTTGATGTTACATTAAGCTGTTCAAAATGTTTACGTATTGCGACATTGCGAAAACCACAATGACTAGAATCAATCCCGCCACCAGAATCATCATTGCAGCGAACCCGATTGTTCCAATCGCTTTAAGATTCAGCTCCGCTCTGGCTTGAAGCTCCTCTGATGCCCGTTCCATAGACTCAGCCAGTTCGCCAGCCGTTTCACCGTTGTCGACATAAATCAGGAGATCTTCGGGAAACGAGTCCGTCGACTTCAGTGTTTTGTAGAACGAATGTCCGTTTTGGAGACTTGTGTAAAAGAAGTTTTCCGTCGACCTAACTGAAAGTTGTGCTGCTTCAACGGGGTTCATTCCGGCATTTTCGGCTACTGATAACGTCCATGAGAATCTGGAAAGCGCCAAACATTCGATCGTATTCCCAATCAACGGAATCTTCATTGCGATTCTGATTGGCAATGTGCCAAACCATCCTCGGGCGGTGCCCAATACAAGTATTGCAAATCCAGCAAAAAGGAATGCGACTAACACGAAATAGGCAATCACATTTCCAATTGTGCTGCCCATCCCAAGCCAATTGAACTTTTCCATTCCCATCGTTTCGAAGATCGAATCGCAGATGGCCATCAATCCACCGACAATCAATATCGCAAATACAAGCTCAAAGGCGGGCCAGGCAATGGCAGCGAGGAAATTCCGACGAAACCGAACGAGGTCGTAGTAGTGTTTGCTCAGCTTTGCAAATGACTCGTCTAACCGACCACCAATTTCTCCGGCCTTGACGACCGAAATGGCTAAGTCGGGAAAGTAACCATCTGTATTTGCCATGGCCTCTGCAAGCGGACGACCTCCACCTAGCTGCTTGAAAACTTTGAGAGACTTCTCTCGGTAGGCGGGGCTTCCCGTTTCCGATTCACGTTTATACGCAGTTCGTAAATCGACTCCGGCTGTGTAGCTTGTTGCCAAACGATGAAACAGCTTGGCCATTTGGGAAATACTGATCTTTGCCATATTTACGAAAGTGTCCTTGTCCTTAAGCCTTAAACGAATCGTCGCCAATCTGACATCTATTTGAACCGATGATGCAATTGAAAGGGCCGGTCTCAATTCGAATCACGATCATTTGTCCATTTTTTATGACGAATCTGCGAAAGGCAAACCTGTTTTGACGATAATATTCAGGCGCAGGCGAGATCTCTATTTAAAAACGGATTTGGTTTGGCGATTCAACAGCCAAAATTTTGTCAGCCTTGAGTCGATTTCAATTCCTGCAACAATCGAATTGTGGATCTAAAAACTATCTCTGGGTTTTGGGATAATTGAATTTGATGTTTTGGAAATTCTAGGTCTGGTGATATAGAAACTTTGTGATCGAGACCTTCGCTTCGCATCAGGTCTGGCGCTATTTCACGGAGTGAAATGCCACTATAGTGGCCGTTCACTCCGTGAACGAGCGCCGATTCTGACTAGCCAAGAGTCGAGATCAAACTTCTAAAGCAAAGAGAAGAATCAAGTGATTTTGGCGAAAGCCTTGGGAAACAGAAACTTAGCAAGTAGACAAAGGATCCAATCATGAATCAGTTTCGACTCGATACCGCGATCGTTTTGTTGGCTACAATTTGCCTTGCGAATTTCTCGGCCGATTCTCTAGTGGCCCAGATAGCAGACTTTGATCGCGAATCTCTCAAAGTCAAAGACAGCCTGAAACTCAAGTCCGGTTCAACGCTTTACGGCACGATCAGATCTGAAGGGGTCGGCGACGACGGTCGAAAGTTTATCCTTTTTGAATCAGAGGATGGAACGATCATGAAACTTGATCTCGCGCGAACAATCTATCGTGGCAAAGTCAAAAGAATTAATGCGGTCGACCAAGAATACAACGAGTGGGTTTCGAAACTTAAAGACGACCCAAACTCACATTGGGAAATTTGCGATTGGCTGGAAAAGCGTCCGAGTGGAAGTGTTAGGTTTAAACGCCAAATTCAATTCCATTTAGAGCGAATCATGGAATTGGATCCAAATGACGAGAAAGCCAAAATCGCACTTGGTTTTGAATTTATTCGCTCTGAAGGTCGCTGGGTTCCAAAGAAGCAATATTACGCATCGCTAGGTTATGAAAAGAGCGGCACCAGTTGGAAGCCAAAACTCCAAAATCGAATCAGTGCGCAACACGAGATCAATAAATCCATTGAAGGTGAAAAAAAGCTGGCGTTTCGAATTTGGCAAAAGGAAGCCAACAAAAAGAATCCAAATATTGCAGCCCTCCGCAATGAGCTTTTTAATATTTGCAACGAACCTGCTGTCCCAATCATTTTTGCAGCCGCTCGCGACGAAAAGAGTGCGGTTAGACGATCAATGTTCATTGAAGCCATCGGTCGCGTGCCGTGCACTGCGGCTCAAAATGCCCTTTGTGTTTTCGCTGTTGAAGAAGAAGTCATCGCAAACCGTGAGCGAGCTTTGACGTTGCTTTCCAGTGAGCACTTCAGCAAGGAAGGCGCTGTTGGATTCCTCCGACAGTATTTGGCAGCCGCATACCAAAAAGGGAAACGAGCCAGTTCACTGGGAGCTCGAACACAAATTCGGCGAGCAGCGTTTGCGATTGGAGAACTTGGATCCTCATCCGCTATTCTTCCTCTCGTGGACGCGATGATCACCGAGCACCAAGTCACACCAGGTGAAGATCCGAATCGCCAACAATTCGAACAAAACAATCGAGGAGAGTTTACTTTCGGTGGCGGCGCCGCACCAGTTGTTCAAAAGTTTAGAAACGAGGAAGTCGTCAAAGCACTTCGTAAAATTTCTGAGGAAGATTTTGGCTACAACGCCGCAGCATGGAAGGCTTGGTATGTCCACAATCACACGCACTATGACGTTCGCGCTAGGCGGTGACGTTTGCCTAGGCGGTGATAATTGCGGACCTATCACTTCACCAAACCACGAAGCGTGTTCAAATTCATCACGTCCATGTCTTCGCCATCGCGTTCGCCCTTTTCCGTTTCCAAGTACATTGGGACTTTCGCAAACCGCTTATCGTTGAGCAAATTGCGGAATGGCTCAACGCCCATCTCTCCTTCGCCAATGTGCTCGTGACGATCCTTGCGGGAACCGAACTCCTTCTTGCTGTCGTTGAGATGAAAGCCTTTGATTTTCTCCAACCCAAACGCATCATCCATCGCCTTGATCGTCGCGTTGTAGTCTTTGGCTGTTCCCAATGGATGCCCTGCTGCAAATGTGTGACAGGTATCAATACATACCCCAACCCTATCTGATTCTTTGACGTTGTCGATGATGTACGACAAGTGTTCAAATTTCCAACCAAGATTGCTGCCTTGCCCTGCCGTGTTTTCCAACAAGGGAATCGAATCAAGCGAATCCGTTTTGGCCAAAACCGAATTCAGCGAATCAACAATCGCGTCTAAGCCTTCTTCTTCGGTGCTGGTCGTGTGTGAACCGGGATGAAACACAACGTGCGGAATTCCCAACGCATGGGCTCGTTCCAGCTCAATCACCATCGCGTCGATACTCTTCGCACGCAATTCGTCTTTGGGACTTGCGAGGTTGATCAAGTAGGAAGCGTGTGATAACGGATGGCCAATCTCATGCTCCGCCATCGCATCGCGAAACTTGGCTGCGTCTTCTTCAGTCATCGGCTTGGCACGCCACTGGTTGTTGTTCTTGGTGAACACCTGAACGCATTCACAGCCTGCTTTTTTGGCAGCAATTATCGCCTTGAAATAACCGCCGGCAATCGACATGTGAGCACCAAGAATTGGCATCCTAGATTTCCTTTCTTAAAACCAGTTTTTGCGACCATAGTTGTCGGCATCAAAGTATAGACTTGCTCTTGGAAACGAGACACAGGGTATCGAGCCAACTACCCAAATAGAATTTGGTTAACAACACCAATGGCAACACCAATGGCAAAGATCGCTTGCTCAAGCCCCAATTTTGGCTAACCTAAAGCTTGTTTGCTTTTCATTCGCAATCACCAATCAATTGAATTTCGATAAAGCGCCTATTCGAAAAGTTGCGAACCGTTAGCGATAGCATTGGGCAACTCAACGAGTGGCATGTTTTGCTGGTTATCTTGGCCTGAGGCTATCGCCTTCGGCTCACCGTAGAACCACTCAAAAGGAACCCACATGCGTACCTCATCCGCGCTCGTCAGCATGATTTTGCTTCTTGTTTCGTTACTCAATATTTCAACAACGCTTGTTGCCCAGGATCTAAACTCGTTGCGGCTTTCCGACCCCGAGTTTGTAGGTGACCAATTCATGGAATTGGACTTTGAAATCGCCGGCCTGCATGTTGATCGAGACGAAAAATTTGCTGTCGCATGGGGAGTCAAATTCCCGGAGAAATCTGTCTCAAGGTATCAACGTCGAATTACAGAACCAGGCCCTGACGAGGTTGCCGTTCTCAATTTAGAAACGATGGAAGTAGTCGTACAACGATCAATTGCTGCCGGCGTTCAATCAGCAGTAATTCAAGCCGACTATGTTGTCTTGATGCCCAAATCTGGAAATGTTCTTTTTCGATTCGACAAAGCCACGTTAGACGACAGCAAGCGAATGTTCTTGAAGCTCAAGGGTAAAACTTTAGTTCCTTTTGTTCGTAACACAATTGGAGCGGTGACCGGAGTCCGTGGTAGCCAAAACCTACTCGAAGTAGTCGATATCGAACAAATGAAGTCGACCCGAACCGAACCGTTGGAGCGGCGCACTCAACACAGAGATCGTCAATCTCCAGTTGTTGAGGTAGCACCCGGCCTAATAAACTTTCGTTCACAATTGAGAAACTTGAAAGATGGAACTGTTTTGAAGCACTTCGCCAATCCAGGTTTGACTCCGTTGGTTTTTGAAAACGAGGGACCAGCAAACCTGGACACGCTCGTGAATCAAATGTTGCAAATCAATGACTCTTCAAAAATGTTTGGTCGCGTCCTTAACGGAAGTGAGCTTCTCGATGCGTCTGGAGTTGCCCTTGCTCAGATTCGGGATCGCCAAGTCTTTTCGACGCCATACGCGCCAGTGGCGTTTTCCATACGCTTTGAAGAAACCAGCCGAGGTGAAGACTACGAAAAAAAGACTTTCCTTGAGACTCTAAGCTTGATTGACAGTTCGGTACTCGATTCCAAGTTGGTCAACGTATTGACCGAGCGATTCTCACGAGATGCAGTTGGATATCCCATTGGGCTGATACCATTTGCGGACAAGTTGATTTTCAATCAGCACAATCAGGTTTTCGTCATTCCAGTTGACAAGTCAGTTGACAGAAAGGCGCCAACACCACTTCACTTTTTACCGCAGAGAGTCCCGGTTTTGGGCGTCGACAAGCCTCAAACTATCAGCCTGAAAGCGGCTGGGGGCGATGGCAAATTGGACTACCAACTGCTTGCTGAATATCCGGGACTAGAAATAGATTCTGCCACGGGCGTGGTTTCAATTGATACGCCAAAAATG
>CAYMFZ010000110.1:0-10253 GCA_964389585.1 uncultured Pirellulaceae bacterium
CATGCGATTGGTGATCGGGCCAACCGTGAAGTCCTTGATATCTACGAGAAATTGTTTGAATCGAATCCGACCAACATCCCACGTCGCTGGAGAATCGAGCACGCGCAGCATCTTCATCCAGACGACATTCCTCGCTTTGGAAAACTTGGAGTCATCGCGTCAATGCAAGCCGTGCACTGCACGTCCGATGCTGTTTTTGTTCCCAAGAGATTGGGCATGCGTCGCAGCAAAGAAGGAGCCTATGTTTGGAAATCTTTGATGAAGTCGGGAGCCATCGTAACCAACGGAACTGACGCACCGGTCGAAGACGTCAATCCAATCGACTCATTTTACGCCAGCGTTACTCGACGACTAAGCGATGAGATTACTTTCTTTCCCGAAGAAGCGATGACGCGTGAGGAAGCCATTCGGTCTTACACCATTGATTGTGCCTACGCTGCGTTTGAAGAAACATCGAAGGGTTCACTCGTCCCTGGCAAACTGGCCGACATCGTGGTGCTATCCAACGACTTAATCAATTGCAAAGATGAGGAAATCAAATCGATCAAAGTTCTAATGACGATTGTTGACGGCAAAGTTGTCTATCGAGTTCCGGAGTCGAATTAGGACTGCATCTTTTACTCGTTAGATCTTCGCCAATCACCGTTGATGAAAAGATCGAAGTCATTGCTTGAACCGTAAATCACGTCATCACCACCGTTGACTGAATTCGCAAACACGCGATCGAAACCAATGGCTCTGTGCGATCCCAATCCCAAGACCTGTGCACTGCTTCCTGCAGCATAAAATTCGTCGCTGCCAGTCGAGTCGGTAATCGTCGCAGTGTCATTGCCTGATGAAGCATACGAAGTCGTACTGTTGAAACCGAAACCTTGTAGCTTGAAATCGTTTCCGACCAGCACGATTGAGCGTCGACCGACATTCAATCGGTCGTCACCAGCAGAGTCATGAAAGATCACAGTGTCAAATCCTGTCGAGCCAAACGCCGATACCTCTTCAAACCCTTGCACATAATTCACGAATCCGTCGCCTCGAAGGTAAGCCTCGGTTGGCGTAGCGTAGTAGGCGTCCCTTCCAGCGGAATCAATCAGCGAAGCCTTATCACTGCCGCCCTCTGAAAGTGCGGAAACCGAATCGAACCCTAAAGCTGCGTTTCGGAAACCGTCTCCCGAGAGCACGCCCGAGGTAGGCGTTCCGACGAAGGCGTCATCGCCCATCGAGCCCCTCAAAATCGCCTTGTCGTCGCCCTCCCCCGCGTACGCGAAGATCAACTCGAACCCCTTCGTCGCATTGAAGAAGTCATCGCCGCGGAGATATCCGTTTTGCGGAGAGAGGATTAAACGGTCGTCATTCGCAGACCCAAACAAATGTGCCTTGTCAGCCTCACCCGTTGCAAATGCGGTCACTCGCGAAAACCCCGCTGCAGATGCTCGGTAACCAGCACCCACTAACGTCGCTGATTCGTCGCCTGCAAACAGTGAATCGACGCCATCAGAATCAAACAATGAGGCATTATCTTCGCCACCATTTTGCGAGAATGCTGAAACGTTTCCAAATCCTACGAGGCTAATCTTCAATTCAGGCATTGCCATGCTTGCGAATCCAGGCCGCGCGAAGAAATTGTCAACTCCTTCAGAATCAATAATTGCTCCTGAGTCCTCACCTTCAGTCGCCACCGCCATCACACTTCCAAACCCAGAAGCATTGATAGCGAAACCGCTGCCCGTCAAACGAGAAAACTCCGCGTTGCCAAAGAACGAATCGTTGCCCGACGAATCATTCATTACCGCTTCGTCTACACCTCCATTTCTGGAGACGGCCGAATACAAATCAAACCCGTTGGCTCGAATCGACGAATCCGCGTAATTCATTCGGCCAAATGTTGAACTAGCAATGAAAGTGTCGTTCCCCTCGGAGTCGCCAAAATACGCTCGATCATTTCCGCCGCCACCGTTGGAAGCAGTAAAATTAAATCCGCCAAGCCGCTGTCGAAATCCGTTACCTGAAAGCAGCGTGACGGTCGAGTTGCCGTTAAACGTATCGTTTCCAGATGATCCGTTTAAGTAAGCGACGTCTTCACCCCCACGGACTGAAATAACATCGATTGACTCGAACTCAACAACATTGATTTCGCCACCTTCAAGCATCCAGTTTCCATTGTTCGTGGTGCCCGTGTAGACATCGTACCCAATTGAATCTGAGAGTTTCGCTTCGTCCGTTCCACCGCCGCCCGTAGCTCGAACTCTTTCGAATCCTGACCAAAATGTCTCAAACCCGTCACCGGTCACACGGAAACTTCCTGGTCCACCAGTAAAGACTTCATCCGACTCAGTTCCTACATAACTCGCTTCGTTGTTTCCTCCTGCAGCTTCAACTGCAATTGTTGAGAATCCATCGGCCGACACGACTGAAACGCCTGTTTCCATGGAAGCGAAATCACCGCTTACATCGAGCATCACATCGCCAAACTCGTGCGACAGATTCGCAATATCTTCGCCACCATTGCCAACAGCATTTACGAATGGAAAGAAACTCACGTCAAACAAGAATTCCGCGCCTGAAAGAACAGACCTCTCTGCGTTTGCCGTCAACTCGTCGGAGCCAGCGGTCCCAGTCAACGTCACAATATCAAGTCCGCCATTTTCAGACTTAGCGATCACTGTCTCAAATCCATCGGCATCGAAAGTTCCAAAAGATGATTGCATCGTTGCGAATCCAACGCCGATTTCGAATGTGTCGTCATCAAACGAATCGGCGAAGTTGATCGTGTCTTGGCCATCACCACCGATGGCGTTAAACGCTTCTGCATTTTGAATCGAAGTAACAACGCCATTTACAGCAATCGAATCAACTTCAAATCCGATGTCATCATCCAATGCCGAGCCATTCACCGTCACACTGTCTACACCGCTCTCAAGATCGGCATTGATCATTCCGAATTCTGCCAGTGAAATGCTCGCGTCCGGTGTTGCTAATTCGAAAACACCTGTTTCAGCGAAAACATTCACGCTGTCGTCATCAGGCGATCCAATTAGATTCGCTTGGTCCTCACCGCCAGCACCGAAAACAGAAACACTAGCAAAACCGGTGGCAGTAAACTCATCTCGAATTCCTGACAATCGGCTTGTTACTGGATCGAAGGAAAACGTTTCAACATTTGGCGTTCCAGTTATCGTCACTTCGTCATGGCCACCGACTTCCGACGTAAAGTTGACAGTCACGAAGCCGTCCGCTTCGATGGTTTGCGCCCCTCGCGTTACATTGACTTGTCCTGGTGCAACAGAAAACGAATCGTCTTCCAGAGAATCGGAGATCTGAGCCACGTCGTTACCATCGACCGATGAAACGAAGAACATAAAAACCAGCACCAGACAATTCAGTCAAATCGACCGCCTATACTAACTCATCAACACCCGACGTATCAAAGAAGCTCGCACGATCCACCCCGTTACCTACAGCGGGATTGAACTCGACGACCGCGAACCCATTGGCGGTAATAATTTGATCAGGTGAACTGGCGTCTCCAGATGGAAAAAGTTTGAGTTCCGCAGAATCACCACCGGCGCGAAACAAGTCATCCCCAATTGAATCACTGAACAGGGCTTGGTCTGAACCCGTGACAGAATTCAAAATCAAATGTTCAACACCAGTCGTATTGAAAAAAGTTCCACCATTGACCACCAACTCATTCAAATTGATTTGGTAAGTGTCATTCCCTGAGGTATCGTCAATCGTCAATGAGTCGAATCCGCCATTGACTGCATTGAAATCCACTTGAGCAAAATCATTGACTTGGATAAACGCATCCGGAGAAGCCAACCTCCATGCTCCCGGACCGCCAGCCAAAACGTCATCACTCGAAGAGTCTTCAAGCACTGCCGTATCGTTGCCTCCGTTAATTGAACTAACCGTAAATTCATCGAATCCATTTAGCCTCAAAATTCCAATATTGAAATCCAGCGTCCACTCGCTCGGAAAACCTGTAAGTAAATCACTTTGAGCTGAGTCCTCAAGATCAGCCAAGTCAAGACCGCCAGTTCCCGCATTGATTGTCGGCAGCTCAAACCCGTTGAGCTGTAGCGCTGTCGATCCTGTCGAAAAGCTCAATGCCTCCGGACGTCCATTCAAACGATCGACACCAGAAGTGCCGTACAATGTCGCTGAATCGGTTCCACCTTTTACTGAATTGAACTCAACCGAATCGAAACCAGCCAGTTGAACCCTTCCCTCGGCAAGCACGAACGTCTGGGCAGATGCGTCTCCAGTAACTTGATCATCCCCTGACGAATCTTCAAGGCTGGCTACGTCATTTCCAGTCGTAACATTAACGGTAACGTCCGAATACCTATTCGCTTGTGTTGAAAAACCCTCACCTTTGAGCTGCGCAAATCTGTCACTCGACTTAAACAAGTCGTCGCCGACGGAATCAACAAAAAGTGCGATATCGTTTCCACCGCCACTGGTTACAACAATGTCGTCAACGTCTTCGATCAAGATTTCGAAATCGCCGGTGACATGCAAGTTATGTGGACTAAAAGTCGCAACATTGTCTCCCATATCGTCTACGATCGCCAGCAGATCGTTACCACCCAATCCGTCAAACGACAACCGATCAAATTGATTTCGATCAAGCGATTGCTCAACGCCATTGATTGTCAAAGTAACCGCATCTAAACCAACGAAGACATCGACAATGTCATCGCCTGGGCTTCCGAAGAAGTTTGATGGAGAGACAGTTCCCTCGTTGCAGAAACTACCAAAGTTACCCGACCCAAACTCCCCATCGTTGCGAAGAATAAGTCGCCGCATTTCCTCTGGCGCGATGCAATCGGAAGCGAAGTGCACAGATCCGTCTGCTAACGCGAGAGTGAACCCCAATCCAAGAAAGGCTTCGCCCAGTCCCATAAGCGGATCCATTTCGTCATAAACGAGATCCTCAGGCTTCGTCCAAATCACGGCCTCGTCTACATTGGCTTCCGCAAACAACATCGTGTTAGAGGAACCGTCAGTGATCGAGCCAAATCCGACTCTTTCTTCATTGCCAATCGTGAAGACGCTAGTTGGACCATCACCGCGAATTGTCGTCACGGCCTGGAACACAGTCATCCCATTTTCAGTCAGCGGATGGGCAAAAATTTGTGGCATGAATTCGACAAGTGCCAAATTGTTTGGACTGTCCCAAGGCTCATCGAGATTGAATTGCTCATACAAAGCTTGTTGGCCAATAAACGGCAAGATTGAAACTCGCCAACTCAAGAGTGGTTCACCGCCACGCCCTGGCCTCTCCGTATAAATCGCGTGCCCTGGAAGGTGCTGATACGCTGATTCAAAGTTCAATGCAGCCAATGACATTTGCCTCAACTGATTGCCAATCTCCGTGTTGCGCTCAATCAATGTCGGCGCTCGATCCGAATAATTGATCTTAAATGAATTTCCGTCGTTCCGTTGCAACAAGTATCCGATCTCTGTGTCGGTGACCGTCTGTGGAATGAACTTGACGGCCCCATCTGCCATCGCCGCGTAAAAACCAACGCCTTGATCGTCGTCCAACCCATCGCGCGGAGACGCAGGATCGAAATCAATATCCATCGGCCGAGTCCATTCAACGGCTTGCGACAGATTGGTCTCCATCACCAAAACCGTATTAGCTGCGTCATCAGTGATCTTGCCAAAATGGATATTGTCTTTTTCGCCTGTAAACATCGTGTTAGGACCGATCGCCGCTTGAATCACGGTCATCCCATCTGAGACTCCCGGTGTCGCGTAGATCTCTGGCATGAAAGGCAGCAAAGCCAGATTGTGTGGGCTGTCCCATGGCTCATCGTGGTTGAACATCTGGTGGAGATTGCCTTGTTCCAAGAACGGCAAAATCTCAACACGCCAACTCAAAAGCGGAGGCCCATCGGGATCAAACCGACTATAAGTCGCTTGATGAGGAAACCGCATATAGGCTGACTCAAAGTTATGCTGAGCCAGCGCAATTTGCCTAAGCTTGTTCGAAAGTGAAAACTCTCGTTCGATACCGTTAAAATCAACAAGCCCGCCATCGGCTCGTCGTAACATATTTGCAAGATTGGAACCATCAACGTCATTGGGAATCTGAACGGCTGAACCATCCAAAAAACCAACGTGAAAGCCAACGTCATCGATTCCACCTAGACCCTTTAACGGATCGGCTGCATCAACCAACAAATCACTTGGCTTTGACCATTCGACTGCCTGATCGGCGTTCGCTTCAACCACAAGAATCGTGTTGGACGTTCCATCCGTAACAGCACCTAGACGTAATCCTTTGTCGCTAAGATCGAAAATCGAATCCGGACCAGATGCACCAAGCAGATTCGTCATTCCATTTGGAACGCCATCATACGCGTAAATATGCGGCATCAATGGAAGCAAAGTTAGGTTGTGCGGACTATCCCATGGTTCGTCGAGATGAAACTGCTCGTATAAGTTGTTCTGTTCCAAAAACGGCAAGATCGCAACTCGCCAACTCAACAGCGGTTCGCCCGAATCCGAATAAATCGCATGGGCAGGCAACCGTTGGAAAGCACTTTCGTAATTAAGTGTCGCAAGCGTAATCTGTCGCAACGACTCTTTTATTGGTCGCACTTCAGCGAACTCTGTAAAGTCGACAACCTTTTGATCATTTCGCTTCAACATGTTAGCGAAATTGATCGGACTGATAGAAGCAGGAATAAGATGGCTATCGCCCGACGCCATCACCACTGCGAATCCTTCCTCCGACGCCTGCCCAACTCCACTCAATGGATTGACTTCATTGAAAGTTAGATCACTTGGTCGCGTCCACTCAACTGCTCGATTCACGTTTGCCTCTACAAACAGAACGGTGCTTGAAGAGCCGTCACCAATTTGGCCGTAACCGATCGACTGACTCTCCAACGGAAAGATTGTTTCCTCTCCACCGACGGCCTGAAAAACCGTTTTGCTCACCGACTCAAAATTTGTGCTTTTGAAAACATCAGGCATTGAATCAAGCAGCGTCAAATTGTGCGTGCTATTCCAAGCCTCATCCAAGTGAAATTGGTTGTAAAGATTCTCAAGCCCAATGTAAGGAAGAATCTGAACACGCCAACTCAAAAGCGGACTGCCCGCATCATCAAAAATCGCAAGATTCGGAAACTCTTGCGTAACTGACTCGAATGCTTGCGCGCCATAAGCAAGTTGCTCAAGCTTGTTCCGGCTCTCTTGCTCAAGAGCCGGCAACGCACTTAAATCAACGTCAGTACATTCGCCAAGCAATTCAAATTCGCCATCATCCGCGACACCACCAAATCGGTTTGGCGCGATCCAAAAATCTCCCTCAAGTGAATACCGACGAATCCCCTCAACAACCCCCGCGCCCTCGCCGACTGCCACCTGATCCGAATCGAAGTTCAACTCCGCAACTAGGAGATCCTGTTCAACTCGTTCAAAATCGACCCAAGTAACATCGTTATTGAATTGCCACTGAACTCCATCAAGTCGCACAGCAACGAAATGATCGGCGCTCTCAGCATCTATTCCTGAAAACCGGTCGTGCACATCTTCGTTGGAGTACATCAGGTAGCCGATTCCTGACGCGTCATCAGCTACCGCAACTCCTGAATGATTTGCACCGAAAGAGAAATCGCAAGCCAGCAGTATTCGCGGCTCAAGCCCCTGATAGATTGGGGAATGATTAGAAGAAATCCGACGAGAACTGAAACGGCGGCTCATACGTCACCCATGGGGATGAGGATCGAAAGATCCTGGAAGTTAGCTGAGGCAAGTGCAAGTTAAAGAAATAAAACTTGCGCCCCCATCTTAACTCCGTCGCCGTCGCAATAACAAGCTTCCACACAGTAGTAACACGCCAAAACTTCCTGGCTCAGGAACGGAATTGAAACCGTTTCGGTTGTAGCCGATCACATCGAACGCCAACAAGTCGTGACCAGAAATTGAATTGACGAGCCCAAAATCAGTGGTTGGATCCATGACTCCCAATCCAGCACCGTCTAGCCAATGGCTGTTCTGTTCGCCATTGCCATAAATTTCGCCCGTCGACCAATGGGAACTGCCAGTTGCCGCGGGAGTCAGTCCACCATCGATCGAAAAGTACTTTGACCGTTGATCAGCCGTCCAATCAATATCAGCGCCAGCGAGTTCACTTTCATTTGAGAATCGAAGAAAGTCTAAAGCAGTTACAAATGGCAATTCGTCATCGTCAAACTGCCCTTCACCATTGGCGTCTAGAACATCAATGCCGCTGTCGAACCCAAGCGTATGCCCAATTTCATGAAGAGCGATCCCAAAAAAATCCATGTGCTCGTCTTCAATTCCATTCGTCGGATCGTAGTCCCAATTGTAATCACTATTGAAGACCACGAATCCATCAACAATAGCTGCATGTGGGTTCTTGAGGTTCAAAGCTTTTGAATTGGCCGAAGTAAGCTCGACGAAAGAATTATTTGCCCCGCCATCGTTGTCTACATAGGGCCGTTCAAACGATGAACCACTCGCCTCAGTCGTTCGATTGATATACATCGAAAACGAAGTTCCCGTTGGCATCGAACTAAACATCGAAGCATCGTCATTTGATGTGACGTCATCGCCTAGCGCTTGCCAAAAATCGCTGTAGCTGAAGGTCTCTTTGCCGCCTTGAGCTATCGAAACAGTCTCTTGATCCATACTGGCGAAACTGTAGTTGAGAAACAACGACATATCATCGCTGAACTCACCTGCCCAAGTTTCCGAAGCAAGCAGGAAAGCGGCGTCCGCTTTTGAATTGCCCGTCGAATTCGTGTAGACATCAATTTGAGCATTGGCACTGCTTGAACAGCAAACAATGCATATCAAAATGAAAATCAAAAACCGACTCATCAAAGTACCGTGAAGTGGGGAGGAGGCAGGCACCGGAAGCAGATAACGTCCTAACATACGGCCCAAGGTCCGCTTTTTCAAGGAGTTTACCCGAGAAATCGTCCCATTCAGCGAGCGTTTTAACACTGAAATAGTGTGACAATAGTTTGCCAATCCGGCTTTTGTGTTTGCTTTGTTCAAGTTCAAGAAATTGACGAAAACTCCCGTACGAATATTGCCAGAACGTCAGTACGAAATACGATTCATGCCAATTTCCTGTAAGCTAAATTTGATTCCATGATACGGAAATAGCTTCTTTGAAAAATGCAGAATTCAATGGACTCTTATTATTGAGGCAGACGGTAGTCGCTTCTCTTGCCAACAAGTGACGTAGAAATTCATAAGATGTCACACTCTAAAAATCCTGCGTTTCAAAATGCTGCCTTTCAAAATCCTACCTTTCGCTTGATGTTTTGATATCTAGCATCGAAAGTTTGCATGAAGCCTTACAACAAAAAAAAGAGAGAGACAAAACCTTGTCTCTCTCTTTGATTCAAAATGACGGAGCAAACGATACTCTATTTTCTACCTCGGTTTCCGCCACCACGATTTCCACCCCCGCCTGATCGGCCACGGTTACCACCGCCTCCGCCACGCCGTTGAGAGGGTTGCTTTTTATGGTTTTGAATATTCGACTCGACAAGCACGGAAACGGTCTCGTCCCAAGTCGGAACTTTGGCGCGTTTTCGATCGCCGTCTCGATCATCACGATCCCGCCGACGAGACCTGCCTCTTGGCTCTCGATCCGATTCAGAGTCTCGATCAGAATCAAAGCCTCTGCCTGGGCGATCACTTCGTTCAGAGCGATCACTTCGTTCTGGCCGATCACTTCGCTTGGGCCGCTCGCTTCGTGAAGACCGGTCATTTCGTTCCGATCGATCTTCTCGGTCGGAATTAGACTGACGATCGCGATCGCGGCTTTCTACATTGTCACCAGACTTAGAACGACGTCGACGTCTCCGTTTTCGCGGCGGACGATCTTCGCTATCGCGTTCTTCGTACGCATCATCTTTGGAATCGAAATTGCGATTTCCATCATTGGACGCATTCTCGAAATCATCATCCATGATCCCGGCGCCAAATCCACTCGGCTTGGCTTCCTGGTTCACTTCTTTTTCATCTCTAGATTTTCCACCTCGCCGACGACGACGTTTGCGCGGAGGTCGCGAGTCCCGATCATCGCTATCTCGCGAAACTTCCTTAGAGACTGGTTCGACAGTTCGATCGTCATCCCAACCAATGTCTTCGATACCTTCCCCAAAGGCTGGTTCTCTCTTTGGTTGGGTGTCACGTTTGTCTTCGCGATGATTTTTACGACCTTCGTTTCGACTGCCTTCGTTTCGACTGCCTTC
>CAYMFZ010000110.1:10353-12199 GCA_964389585.1 uncultured Pirellulaceae bacterium
CCTTCGTTTCGACTGCCTTCGTTTCGACTGCCTTCTTTTCGGCCGCCGCGACCGGATCGCTCTCGAGATTTTCGCTCGCCACCATCGTCACGATCTCGACCGCCACGATTTCGACCACCTCGGTTGCGGTCATTACGCTCGCTTGGACCGCGTTCATTTGCAGCGGATGACTCCCGCTCGTTTCGTTGACCTTCCTCGGTCTTTGATCCGCGGCTTCGCGAATTCCTTCCATCGCTTCTTTCACGATCTTGAGATTGTCGACCACGCCGAGCAGGCTCACGATCCTGGGAATCCCGATTAGAAGCTGGACGGCGAGAACGACGTCGCCCGTGTGCTTCGGCTTCCGCATCATCGTGTGGAGAGTGATCTAGCTCTTCAATTTCGAACTCGACAAACTCTTCGCCTTCAGGAATCTCATCACTCTCTTCATACAAAACATCATCGTCGCCTGATTCGACAACCGTGTCATCAATCTTGGGGCTACGAGCTTCGAGAGCGTCCGCTTTAGGCGCATCTGTTTTCTTTGATGAAACAGGATTCCATCCGATCAAGTCGTTTGGATCATCTGACGAGTCTTGAGACTTCGCTTCAGAGTCTGACGAATCAGATTTTGCAAACATCGACGGAAGAACGGTTGAATCCTCAGGAGATGGAATCGGATCGAAACCGAAAAAGTCACCTTCGTCAGACTTAGATTTCTGTGGCTTGTTTCCGTTGGATTTACTTTCTTGCTTTCCTGAATCCGCAACGCTGGGTTTGGGCGATCGCTTTGCGCTAGCCGCAACGTCATCCGACTTTTTTGGTTTAGATTTAGCTTTAGGCTTCTCAGTAGACGGCTTCGCCTTGCCAGAGATTCCCAACATGTTTGCCAAGAAATCCCAATGCCCACCCTTTTTGGGTTGCTCCTCAGCTCCAGCATCAGCGTCTTCAACTTCTTCCACTGCAGACTGCACATCCGCATTTTCTAAATTGGCGCTTTCTGGCTCATCATCCAAGTCCAAATCATCGTCCTCGATTGGCTCGACTTTCTTCGAAGCGTTTCCGCCGAAATAGTCATAAAGTTCATCAGTCACGTTTGTTCTCCTTAAGTCACGTACGTCCGTACGCTGGCCCGCTTACGCCACCAATCAGATCTGGTTTGGCGAATGCACTTTGGCCATATATTGAAAGGGCTACCTGCCCCAATGTAGGTATACATCTGGCTATCGTGTGACAACAACTATATCGCATTTCCCAACTTCAACGTAAGGGCTTCCTGCTCATCACAAGCCTATTTCCCCAAATGTAAACCGATATTTTGCTTCGTGCCGCACAAACCTACCGCAATCAAGCCGCGCCACCGACTTGGCTCATGCTCTGGAACAAAACCAGTCAATCATTCCACAGCTTCCAACAAAAAAAGACCCAAGCCAATTTAGGCTTGGGTCTTTGAATGTCACGATAACTCACCAGTGAATCAATCCATTTGAATCGACTCGGCGGCTCAATTACTGTCTCGTAATCAACATCGTTCCGTTGTCAGCAACAGAGAACAAGGGTCGATCATAAGACTTGTAAAACGATCGCCCACGTGGACGGAAACTCAAACCAACGTAGAGGTTGTAGGCATCGTCAGCATTTCCACCTTGAAATCCGCTGTTCGCCGGAATGCCTTCATCGCCCAAGTAGTAACTGAATCCAGATTGCATGGCGATTCGATCGGTAATTGGCAAGTCAAAATCCAATCCGAGAATCGTCTGCCCACCAGACCATCCAAGTGATCCTTCGCCAAATCCACCAGCAGGTGATTCTTTGCGATAGTAGAAACGGTAGGTGTCGTCAGTCGATTGAATCAAGTTATTGAATG
>CAYMFZ010000111.1:0-2160 GCA_964389585.1 uncultured Pirellulaceae bacterium
GCAATCAACGACGATGTCCAACCTACCCAATCAGCTTTCGCGATTCGAGCAACTCGACCTATTTTGGGCTGTTTGGATCAGTCATTCGAAGATAGTCGTTGATCACTCCGTGGTCAAAACGAACTTGCCAATTGGGTTTCCATTGATTGATTGATTCATGTTCGAGAGTTCGGCCGCCTCAATTTCAAGATGCATTGCCGCAGGGTTGTCAAAAGTGTGATTTACCCCAATTGGAATTGGAGGGAGAGATTGAGTGTTTTAACCGGCATCGTTTGGCAGAACCTCAATCATTTTGTTAGTCGTCACCTTGTTCCGTTATGATTGCGGAGCAATCAACGACGATGTCCAACCTACCCAATCAGCTTTCGCGATTCGAGCAACTCAATCACTTTCGCAATACACTCGGCTGGATCGGTCTTATCTGTTTCCAATACGAGATCAGCATCAGTTGGAGCTTGATAATTCGACTTCGTTTCCTTTGGCCCATCGACGTCAGACTTTTTAGCTGACAAGTTTCGCTCTTGGCAAAGCTCTTCTGGAGCCGTCAAGTGAACCACGATGAACTTGTCTTCGCCAACGACTTTCGCGGCCTTCTTTCGGACTTCGTCGTTTGGTGAAACGAGCGAGACCAAACAGATCAAACCGGCGCGATTCATCAGCCTCGCCACTTCAGCAGCACGACGTACGTTTTCGCTTCGGTCATCTTTGGAAAAGTTCAAGTCGCGGCTCAAGCCTAAGCGAAAGTTCTGACCGTCAATCACTTTCGCACTTCGCCCCATATCAAAAAGTTGTCGCTCAACGCCATAAGCGGTTGTTGACTTGCCCGATCCAGGAAGTCCGGTAAACAGAACCGTGACGGGTTGTTGACCGAATCTCGCAGCGCGTTCTTCGGCGGTAACCTTACTGATTTCTTGAGTCAGCGTTTTGCTGACCGATGCCTGCTCCCAGCTCGCTCCCGTGTTCTCGCTAGTTCGGCGATCCATGATCATGCCGGCAGCAACGGTAACGTTTGTGATGCGGTCGATCACGATGAACGCGCCAGTTGTCTTGTTGTTGTGATATCGATCAAACGCGATGGGCTGATTGAGTTCGATATTAACACGACCAATTTGATTCAACTCCAACGTTGGAGATGGACTACTCTTCATCGTGTTGACGTCAATTTCGTAACGCAATGTCGAGAAAGTTCCCGTGATCATCTTCGTTGTTTGCTTGAAAATGTACTGCTTACCAGGAACCATCGCCTGCTCGTTCATCCAAACCAACATCGCATCGAATTTCTGTTCGAGCTTTGGAAGGTTGCCCGGCTTGACGATCATGTCGCCACGACTGGTTTCGATTTCGTCCTCAAGCGTCAAAGTAACCGACATTGGCGTGGCGGCTTCTTCGAGATTTCCGTCGTACGTCACGATCTCTTTGACTTTGCTTTTCTTTCTCGATGGCAACGACATGATTTCGTCGCCCACGCGAATGATGCCCGAAGCGATCGTGCCTGCGAAACCTCGAAAGTCGAGATTGGGCCGAATGACCGACTGAACGGGAAAGCGAAAATCTTTGAGGTTGCGATCGGAGCCAATGTAAACCGTCTCCAAAAAGTTCATCAGCGTCGAGCCGTCGTACCAAGGCATGTTCGCACTTCGCTCGACAACGTTGTCACCGAGTAACGCGGAGATGGGAATGAAGTGCAGATCGGTTGGGTCCAGTCGCTCGGCAAAATTTCGATAGTCTTGTTTGATTTGCTCGAAAACTTCTTCGCTGTAATCGACCAAGTCCATTTTATTGATTGCCACCAAAACATGTTTGATGCCCAGCAACGAAGCGATAAAGCTATGACGTTTGGTTTGTTCCATCACGCCGTGACCCGGTCGCGCGTCAACAAGAATGATGGCAAGGTCAGCCGTCGAAGCTCCCGTCGCCATGTTCCGAGTGTACTGAATGTGCCCCGGCGTGTCGGCGATGATGAATTTTCGCTTGGCCGTCGAGAAGTATCGATAGGCTACATCGATCGTAATGCCCTGCTCTTTTTCTTCCTTCAATCCGTCGGTCAACATCGCAGGATCAAAACCGCCACCCGTCGTGCCGTGAACGGCCGATTCTTTTTCAAGTTTCGCGAGCGTGTCTTCGTAAATCATCTTGGAGTCGTAAAGCAAACGCCCAATC
>CAYMFZ010000111.1:2170-2664 GCA_964389585.1 uncultured Pirellulaceae bacterium
CTTGCCGTCGTCGACGCTGCCACAAGTAAGGAATCGTAGAAGTTCCTTCTTCTCGTGAAGGTCGAGATAGGCGTTGATATCGGAGGCGATTAATTCGTCTTGATGAGACATGGTTTTTGAATGCGGAGTGCGGAATGCGGAGTGCGGAATGACGTTCATTCTGCTGTTGGTTGTTTGCGTTGTGGATCTTGTTGAAGATCCTTGCGGTTCGAAAGTTGCGATGGCCCAAGGTGGCCCAAGGCTTTGCCAAATTGTGTCAACTTGAATCAAAGACACATTTGAGTTAACGACTCACTTGAATCAAAGGCTCACTCGAGTTAACGGCTCATAACTGCAATTAGAAGTATCCTTTTTCCTTCTTCTCTTGCATCGAGCCTTCATCGTCGTTGTCGATCACGCGACCCTGACGCTCGGAGGTCGTCGCGAGTAGCATCTCTTGGATGATTTCAGGTAGCGTGGTCGCGGTCGACTCAACCGCACCGGTCAATGGATAA
>CAYMFZ010000111.1:2674-3849 GCA_964389585.1 uncultured Pirellulaceae bacterium
GTACAGTGGGACGATTGGAATTTTTTCGAGATGGATATATTGCCAAACATCAAGCTCCGTCCAGTTGGAAATCGGAAACACTCGAATGCTCTCGCCTTGATTGACTTTCGCGTTGTACAGATTCCAAAGCTCTGGTCGCTGGTTCTTTGGATCCCAAACATGGTCACGAGTTCGGAATGAGTAGACACGTTCTTTGGCTCGCGACTTTTCTTCATCGCGTCGAGCACCACCGAACGCCGCATCGAACTTGTGCTTGTTAAGTCCCTGCTTCAGGCCGTCGGTTTTCATGACTTCGGTGTGCTTGCCGCTTGAAACCATCGGGTCAAGATTGAGCGCTCGTCCCTCTTCGTTGATGTGCGTGATCACGTCGAGGCCAAGTTCTTTTTTCGCGTACTCTTCGCGGAACTTGTACATCTCTTGAAATTTCCAAGTCGTATCGACGTGCATCAACGGGAACGGCGGCTTGGCCGGATAGAACGCCTTGAGGGCAAGATGCACCATGACCGCAGAGTCTTTTCCGATCGAATACAGCATGACTGGATTGTCGAATTCGGCGGCGACTTCCCGAATGATGTGGATGCTTTCAGCTTCCAATTGTTTCAGGTGGGTGAGTTGATAAGAGGACAATGGAAACTCGTTTTTGGTCGTTGAAGTAGTAAAGACTCAATGATAGTTACGGGCGAAAAAAGTAACAATGCGGAAAGTCGTTTGCTCTGAAAAGCCGATGAAAGTTTCCCAAGTCCCCATCTGCCTTTCGTTGACTATGGCTGAGATTTTGTGGTTAAACGAACTTCTTCCTCTGTCCCGATCCGAAAGCATACAAACCCACCACGCCTACCGTCACGACTGTCCAATGTGCTGAGGAGAGCCCGTAGGGGATTGATCGGAAAGAGACTCTTTGCGGATTTATGGCAGACGAGCTTACCGGCTTTGCGAATGCCCGGCCGCTTACGCGTCACGGCTCACTCAGTTCCATCGTAAATCAACGGATCACGGGTAGTTGGATCTTAAGATCAAAGGTCAGGCTGGGGTTCTGATCGAGCGGGCTCTGATTAACCGGGTTCCGATTATGCGGGCTCTGATCGAGCGGGTTCTGGTTAAGCGGATCGTAACGCTCGTGCGGGCGGGGTGTGGGGGCCGCCCGGGCGCCGCCCGCCCGGGGGGGTGGGATTTGG
>CAYMFZ010000111.1:3859-8848 GCA_964389585.1 uncultured Pirellulaceae bacterium
ACTCCGCACTGGTGAGTTGGAATTGCAAACACAAACATTCGATAGTTGCAAACACAAGCAATCGATAGTCGTTGATCACTCCGTGGTCAAAACGAGAACCGCATTCGTGGTCAACACTTATTCACATCATCCCTTGACGTTCACATTTCAATCCAAGCACTTCGTAAATGCTGGCGGGATGTTGCTGGCGGGATGGAGCACCAGTTCGCCCGCTTTGCCATCTATCGTTTGCGTTCAAAACGTTTAGATTTCCGAAAAATCATCGACGATGGGTCAATTGTCCATCAGGTTGAAGGCCTCAAGAACCTTGCTTCGGTGCTGAGAACCGAAAACCAGAATCATTAGCTGCTTCATAATCTCGTGGTCGTTGTTGGTTAAGAACGATTCGCCGCCACCAATCCGCGCGATCGATTCGAACTCTTCTAATTTACTGGTGCCGCGGCAGGTGACGGTGCTCACGATGCCACGTTGCTTGTTGCGAAAGTCGGAAGCCCATTTCTGACAGGTTATCGTTTTGTTAGCATGGGGTGGAGCGTCACCGAAAACCAGAATCACCTTTCGAGCACTACGATTAAAAGTGTTGTTTTGAATCGCCCAGCGAAGCCCTTCGTCAACGGCTTCAGGATGATCACCGCCTCCCTTGGCGTCGATGGTGTTAAGGTAAGTTACAATCTGTCCGATGTTGTCCGTCAGCGGCAATCCTTTGACAACGAAATCGTCGCCGTTGTCACGATAAGTGCAAATGCTGATTCGTGTTTTACGAATCATTCTCGTCAGCGTGTTTCCGATTCGCTGGATGCGAGCTTTGACCTGGTCGATCTCGCCTTTCATGCTTCCCGTGCTGTCGAACACGATCACAATATCGAGACCTTCTTTTTGAAGTCGCGAAACCATTTTGCCAAACTCTTCTGCACCGCCCGCAAGGATGGATGACTGATTGTCCGATTGAATTTCGAACGAGCGACGCGAGCCGCCACTGATCGCACCGATGCTTAAGTCAAACGAGTTGTCAGAAAGCGGATTCAAATCAGCCGGTGACAACATTTCGTTTTGCAAGACATCCACGACCGTCGACTCGATTGGGTTCTCAATTTCCATCGGTTGAAGCTTGTCCGTGGGCGAGTCGACAAGCTGTTCGCGCGAAAGCTGGCCAATCATGATTTGATCGCCTTCACCTCCTTCGCCCGTTGAAAAATTGCCCCACGGAATCATCGCAATCAACGACAGCATCAACAGATGAATCACGATGGCGACGCCGCCTGACAACGAAGCCTCCAGCCAGCGGCTCGGCGGTTCGATCTGGCGCTCTTTGTGGCCGTACTGAAGATTCGACTTCGGGAGAATAACCGTCGCCCGGCAATGCGGACACTTGCCGCGCTTGCCCAATTGGTCTTTCGAAATCGAAAACGATTCGCCGCAGTGAATGCAATAGATATTCATTTGGCGAACGTGAGTTAACTTGGAATAAGTCTTAGGCTTTGAGGTCGCAGATTGGAGGAGCAACCAACTCCATTCTTAAACAAATTGATCTAAAGTCAACTTGCGAAAATGGCTTTGCTGGAGAACAGCCTCAGGAAAACAGTCCGCAGTCCAATCTTCCCTTATTTCATGCTGCCAATTTGAATGATCAATCAATAGTCAAAAGCCCACGTTCTTCAAAGCGAACCAACAACACGGCGAGCTCGATCGTATTTTGAAGACCGAACAGTTTCATCATTTCAGATTTGCGATTATCAATCGTGCGTTTTGAGAGATCCATCAGGCTGGCGATTTCTTTTGTTGAAAGACCAGTTGAGATCAATTTCATGACTCGTTGGCTTTCGGCAGGAAGCTCGTCAAACAAATGAAACTGAATTTCAATAGCGTTGCTCGATTGCTCTTTGGTGCCTTCGAATGCGATTGGACGAGAGATGCCAAGAATTGAAAATGCTTTTTGTCCGTAGGATCGCAGGTCGAACTTGTAGGTCGTGAATTGATACCACGCGTTGTTAGGACCATTGCCATAGTGGTCAAACGATAGCGCTGTGACTCCATTGAATATCATCTGATCCGAATGTTTCGAGACTGTTTGAAGCGATTGATCTAAGAACATTCGAGTCGGTTGTCCGATTTGAGTTTCTCCATTAAGAAAAAATCGAATATACATGCTGTTGGCATGGGTCAATCGCGAATTATGGTCTTTCAGATAGACGGGATCGTCGATGTCGTCGAGTTGTGGATACGTTTCGTTGATATCACTAAACCATTTGTCTATTCGAGCTTTAATATCATCAATCACTGAATGGATGGAACGAGGGTGGGAAATAGAGATCATGGATTGCTGGATTAGATGAAGAGCACGCGAGTGAAGGTATGCACATTCTTGCAAGTGATGCGATCATGTGCAAACAGTCAGTGAAATCGCTTTTTAAACTTGAAACATGTCGTCAGTTTCAGACAATCAGTTAAGTGGATGTAAATGCGACTTTTTAAGGTGGCAAATTAATGAGACTTATTACAATGCAAACCCAGTTTTTTTTTCCGAGGTTTTCGATTCCAGTTTTCGTGTTGTTTGCTTGTCTGACTGTGACAAACGCACAAGCCCAGCAATGGACGCATTCTAAAATTGGCAATAATCCGGGCAATTCCGCGGCCGATTGTGCTTTCGAAGGCAGTGGGCCAGCATCAAAGACTTGGTATTGCGAGATTCATGAGGTTCAGATCTATACGCCACCTGGCGGCGGTACAGCAGAGATGCTCACTTTTCGAGAACAAGATGTTGGGTCAACGAATGCTAATGGAGAATACGTTGGAGAATATAAGAGGTCTGAGATTTCGCCAATGCCGGGCAACTGGAAGGTAAACCAACTCTACCGTAGTTTCAGGATGACTCCGAACCCTCATTTTAACGTTACATTCAATTAGCGAATTTTTCGAATCAGGCGCCGCTAGAGTGATTTCATCTGTGGCGGCGTTTCTACTGTAAAGGTTGAATTGTTATGAAAAGGATCATGCCACAACGGTTGGGTTTTACGGTAATCGAACTTTTAGTCGTTATTGGAATTATTGGAGTTTTGACATCCTTGTTGTTCGTCGCGATTCAATCCGTTCGCGAAAGTGCTCGAACAGTCTCGTGCTCCTCAAAGCTTTCGCAAATTGGACTTGCTGCTTCCAATTTCGAATCCACTCATGGGAACTTGCCTGTCGGTCCTTGGATTGTAGAGTTGATGCCCCTTATGGAAATGGAGGGAGTTATTAAGCAACTTGGGCAAAATCAAGTTGCATCTGCGGTTCAGATAACCTGTCCGTCAGATGGCAACAACTTGATACCGAAGCAACACATGTATAGCAATTATCTTGGGAACTCGGGTGCTTGGATCTCCAACCAGGGGTACAACGGAGTTATTGGAATTGATGTTCTGGATGGTGAAAGCTCTAGGGGAATTCGGTTCTCTGATGTGGTCGATGGACTTTCCAATACTGCTTTGGCTGGCGAAGCACTAACCGCGAGTGAGCAAATTGGGCAAGTTCGACTTCGGGTTCTTTGGAGTTCGCCAGGTCAGCAATACATGTTGGAAGAACTTGAGGAATTTGCGTCAGCCTGCCAAGGAATTCCGAGCAATCCGATCGAATCGGGATGGCAGGGAAATCCCATCATTAAGGGTAATTTCTTTCGTGATGGAGCCTATGTGGTTGGCATGGCAGCTACGCTTTACAACCATGTGGTTCCACCCCAAAATCCATCCTGTACTAACTCCGGGAACGTTGGTTCAGCTATATCTACTTTGACCAGCAATCACAATGGAATCGTTAACGTCGTTTATTGTGATGGTCATGTTTCTAACGTTTCGGAAAATATCGATGTCGCTACTTGGCGAGAGATTGGCAACCGTCGAGACAACACAAATAACCAATAGTCGTGAGCAATGTCTAAATCGAATCTAGGGGTGCTAGTCGTTGTACTTGCTGTTGTTATCGGAATTTGCTTTTATGTCGCGCCGTTGAAAGAAGGGCTCGACTACAGTAGGCGAGTTGGAGGGGGCATCAACCAAACGGAAAATGGAAACATCTTTACGGAACCGATTGTGATCACAATACCAAAAATCGGTCCCTACGAAGCAACGGGTCAAGGTGTACCACCAGAGGATTGGAAGCCTAACAGGTTTCGGTTTAAACAGAAATTGCCGGTCAACGTTCGAATTCTCATCAAAGGTGAAATCGAAGTTATTGGCGGCGATAGTGCGCCGCCGTTTGTCAGAACTATAGTCAAACGCAATGCTAGCGAAAGGAAGTTGACAACGCACCACAGTATTGACTCCGCGAGTCTAAAGTTTCCCAATCCGAAAGTAATCGGGCGTGAGGGAACTTTCTCGATTGGTACACGCGCGCCATCCGAACCGGGAGACTACGTGTTATACGTTACTGAATCAAATTTTTATAAACCTAGTCCGATTATCTACTCAGTCGCCGATATTCAGGTTGTCGAACGTTAAAACCGCTCATTAATCATGACTGGGCTAACAAGGTGATTCATGAATTCACGGATGTTATGTGTAACGATAGCATTGGGAATTGCAATCGCGGTCAACTGTAGTTCGTCGGCGGTGTCACAAACTCCACAAGAAGTGTTTAGTCAGAACAGTTTCGCGGTGAAAAGATTTGGCAATTCCGAAAGGGGACAAGCAATCTACTTTATCGGTATGGGGCTGAATGAGCTCAAATTTCTTAATTCGCAATCTAGAGAGCTTTCTGACGAGCAAGAGAATCGTCGCGTTTTACTGGAAAGCGTTTTGGGGGAGCTTGTCGAGTTCAGGAAAGATGCACTCAACAATCCGAATTACGACCAAGACAGAGAAATTGAAATGAGAACGCAAATTGACCTCATTGAGCCAGTGTTTGCAGCAATCGGTGCCGAGCGTTCAGTAGAGTTAACAGCCATTGCCATGGGCAAGTCTTTGGTGGCGAATGCCAAAAGAGAAAGGCGAAAATCATTTGAGCCCGTATCAATCT
>CAYMFZ010000111.1:8858-12186 GCA_964389585.1 uncultured Pirellulaceae bacterium
ATCTTGAACAACAAGTCGTTGCACAAAATGTTAGCATTGAGCAAATCGCAAACAGACGAGCTGAGACGTCTTAAGCAAGAAACGGGTGACAAGCTACGAGTTGGCACAAACGAGTTATTCGAAGAGATGCAATATTTAGTGTCTAAGCATTGGAATACTCTTCTTAGCGAGTTAAGTGTCCAACAGCGAGAGACCGCGTCCAAACTTCTCGGCGAGCCAATCGAGTGGTTTCGGTATGCCAACGATGGCGAACATCGTTTCATGTCGCGCGACTTCTCGAAGGGAGGGCAAAATCTCGCTTCTAGCAAGTCAGCTGCAATAAAAGCGGAGGATGGCAGAACCGTTTACCAAATGACTCCTGAAGAGTTAAAAACTAAAGGAATCGAGTATGTTTATTCGAATATGATAGAAATGCTGGAAGAGCGATTCGTGTGGAGTGAACTCGAATTTAGTGATGAGCAAATGGATGCTGCAAGAAATCTTAGACTCGATAATGTCGTCGCGACGGGAAATCGTCACTATGAAAGAATGCTTGAGCTAATATCGACACTTGATAGCATCGTTTATCCCAAGTTTCTTGTTGACATTCTTACTCCGCATCAATTGACTCTATTTCAACAGTTGGAATTGCGAATTTTTGTTGGAAAGAACTTTGCTTCTTTGGGATTATTGCATCTTGAGATTTCATCCGAGCTGAAATTAAACGGTCAACAAAAACGAGCTATCGAATCAAAGTCGCGAGAATTCCTTCAACGTTACAAGCAAGTCATGCTGCGATAGGCGAAGAACGAAGCCGAATCAAAAGCGAGTATCAAGACGACGCAATAGAAGTACTTACTGATAAACAGCGAGCTACTCTAACCAAGATTACCGGACGTAGTGGGCGTTAATTTGATTGTTCAAGTTGCCACGATCGCAAAGACAAATGAAAGGTGTCGAGTGTCCTCGTCATCGCGTTTCAAATACTGCTTTGGATCAAAACTGGACTGACGGGTGCCATGTTTACACTTGCGTAAGTATGCTCTCGACAAGCGTGATTGGGTTAAATTATCAGGTCTGATGAACGACAAGGAACCAAGAGCCAAGCGTCCCACTTTCAAGCCGTTGCCAGCACAAAATGTCGTGTCACGCTTCATTTGAGTAGTTGTCAGTCACCGTGGCGAGCCAGCCGTTCACCCTACTTCTTTTTTTCGTCACGCAGATAGAGTCGTGAACCCTCGAACCAGACATTCTCTTTTTTCTCATCAGTAAACGTGGCGTGATGTTCAATATGTCCGTCGTCGAAGGTAAGTGTTAGGCGAAACTTGTCAAACTCGTATGTCCCCATGCGGTCGGAGCCAGGGCGATTGTTTTTTCGTTTTGACATCGTCGTGATGCTCGGGCTAAGCGTGGTTGCGATCGCGCCTTCATCGTCCCAAACCGCCGTCGAAATTGCTTCCATGCCGGGAACGCCGCCGATTTGAGTTGAGCCGTTTCGGTATTTCAGAAATCGTCCGTTCTTGCTGAGCTTGATTCCCCACCAGCGGACTGACGAATAGTTGGAAACCAACATTACAGAAGTTTTCGCCATCCCAAAGTCGCCGGCCAGTCGAGTTCCCTTTTCAAATGGAACTCCGATTTCCTGCTTGCCGTTTGGTTGGCGATATTCTCGCGGGCGAACGGGCCAGGCAAAAGTGAATTTGTCTTCTTCCTTTTTCCACCAACCCCAACGGTCCGGTTCGCGACTGCGAGAAACTGCAACATCAATCGTGTCAGGTGCGGCCGGAAGTCCGTCCAAAACGCGACCGTCTTTCATCAGCAAATATCCTTCCTGATCAAGTTGCACCGCGCCAGAACGATACGCCGTTTCCCAAACGTACAAGATCGCTTCGATTTCATCCGCCGCAATGCCTTTGCCCGGTTCCGTGACGTGTTTGTAACGCTTGGCTTCCGCCTTGGCGATTTCCTCAGCGCGAGCGACTTCAGAAGGTGAAGGCCGTTCACTTTCGGAAACCCATTTAAGTTTTCGTTGCCAACGCCCCTCTCGAGCGAAGATCACCGTCTTGCCAGTCGCCTCTTTGCCAAAGACACAATACTCATCGCTGGGATCGTAAGTGCTGTTGATGAAGTCGCCCAAGAGGTTCAAGCGTCCGGTTGCGTTGGAGTAAACGTATCGTCCCGTCTTCTTGTACTTATCGCCACCTTCAAGAAACTCAAACTCGCCGTTCTCGAAAAGGATTAAGTCGTACTTTCTGCCTATTTTGTTGTCTTTCAAATAGATGGCGTTGCCAACATAACGACCGGGTTTGATTTTTCCTCCAGCTTTCAAGTTCTTGACCTTCGGCGGAGAGATCTCGAGGTCTGTTCCACGTTTCTCTTTTGCCGCTGCTTCTTTCTCGACAGTCATCAGTTTGTACAACAGTCGAGCGCTTTCACGATCATACTGCTTCACGGAAGTGTTGCTGCTGATCAACGACGCGAACCGAACATGCACATTATCGACACCAACGGCCAAACCTCGCAGCAAGTGTTTTTTGTCGCCGACTTTGAAATCGCGTCGGCCTTCAATCATGTTGCCTGTTTGACGCGTGATCGTAGGCAAGCCCGTCCATTCTCCGCCAAGCGGCGCTTTGCCGGATGTCATTCGCTGCGTCATCCACAATTCCAAACTCTGATTCGAATCCAACACGGTTCGTTGAAAGTACTTAACGGTTAAAGTTTCATTTCGCTTCAAATCAGACTTGGAGAATACGGTTGCGTTTCTCGCGACTGTTGTCTTTTTCCAACCACTCGGCGTTGCCGGCGCGGGATTGAGACTTTGCCCCCAAGCGTGATCGCTCAGGTGACAAGCGAGAAACGCGATTGTCATTGCGCCAATCGCGAGAGTTTTCTTGAAAGCGAATTTGATAGGCGAAGTTTTACTTTTCATCGATCTATGACCTCGGTTAGCGGAAGTCTCCAATTGACGTTCAGCGCTTTTTAGTTTCTTTACAGTGGTATCTTATAAAATCTGCCGTTCTGACTCTGACTACACAGCTCGATCAGATCGCCTGATTTTAACGCAACTGGACCACCAATTCAGGAACTCGTTTGATGAATTTTTTGCGCCGCAATTTGCTATGGATCGACAGTTTAGCCGGACTGACGGTTGGGCTAGTGACATTGATTGCCAGCGGCTGGTTGGCTCAATGGTACGGTTTGCCAATCAAGCTAATATTGATCATGAGTTTGGCGAATTTCGTTTATGGCACTTATTCATGCTTTTTAGCCAGACGATCCGCGCGTCCAGCGAAGTTCATTAGAGGGTATTTCAAAACCTGTAGTGGACTTCGCCAGAAGTCCCAGCTCG
>CAYMFZ010000112.1:0-12141 GCA_964389585.1 uncultured Pirellulaceae bacterium
AATTTTAGAATCAGCCGATTGAAAATGGGGGTTCGGTGAAACCAGTCGTCGTCTTGGTGATGCTGCACGACCCCACGAGCGGTGGCGGCGACAATCGGGTCTGAATCGTCGACGAATTTGACAGCATTCTTCTCTCGGGCACGACACTTTCGATCACAGGCTGAAAGCCAGTCAGGCAAACAACAGCCGACTGCAAAGTAGGCGTCGTCCATGTTCGAGATTGCATGCGAAAAACAATTCATAACTATAGAGCCAAAATTTCATTGTCGTGACGGACGTCAGAAGGGTCTTTAGTTATTGCGAATCGGAGGTGAAACGTCTAGAAGACGTGAGAGTGAATTAGATCTGACGACGAATTAAACCTGGTAGCAAATCGTTTTTCGTTGGGGGGTGAATTCCAATGGTCATGCAGTTGGCCATGGGGATTATCACGAGGGTCTTTGAAGGAATGAACACGCTGAAAACACGTTTAGTTTTCTGACCTTTTCGCTTCAATCGAGGCAGCTCTTTTGCTTCGCTCGGATTTTTGCTTCGCTCGGATCAGCGCTCGTTCACGGAGTGAACGGCCACAATGCCATAGTGGCATTTCACTCCGTGAAATAGCGCCAGACCTGATGCGAAGCGAAGGTCTCAACTTCAGCAATCGCATGGCCTTACAGTTTCAGCAAGCGTAGCGCTGGTCTTCAAGCAAGCGTAGCGCTGATCTTCAAGCAAGTGTAGCGCTGATCTTCAAGTAAGCGCAGCGCTGTTTCAAGCGAGCGAAGCACGGATGCGCAAGCGAGCGGCATGCTGATGAAAAAAGTGATAGCGATGCAATCGCGTCAGTGTAGAACAGTTGTCCTCAACTGTTTCGCAGCAAGATCTCTTAAACCAAGTTCCGATTTAACAATTGTTCTTGAGCGTTGCAGTTTGGTCAGAGAAATCCGACACCTGCCATCCAGTGGTGTCGTCAAAAATTTAGAAACAATTTCGGCAGTCAATGATTTAGAAACAGTCGTGACGTCCAAAATTCAGGAACAATTGTGAAAGTACAGGATTCAGCAACGATTGTGGAAGTCCAGGATTCAGGAACGATTGAGGACAATCGTTCTACACTCATTCAAGCAGAAACTCTTGGCTTGGGAGCGGCATCGGATTCACTTGTTGTTTTGGCTCCAGTATCTGAGCTCGGTTCGACGGTTGCCTCAGCACCTTCAACCAACTCTTCACTACGTGGGTTGGTAAACCAATCTTTGGGGCGAAACGTCAAAAGCTTGTTGTCGACTCGCAATACCGCTTCGTTGGGAGTGATTGAATCAACGATCCATTTTTTGCTATCCAATTCAAATGACTCGCCAACCTTAAGCTTATGCCGATCCTGCGTGGTTCGAACCGTAATCCAGACACGCCAATCGCCAGTCTTTTCCTGAACGATGCCAGTAATTTTTGTCTGTTCTGCATTGATGAAAACAGGCTCAGGCTTGGGGGTAACTTTGGTTTTTGGCTTACTCACAACTCGATCTTTGAATCGAATCGATACGTCTTTGAACGTTTCTTTGGCAGGAAATCCATTGTCTACAACTTTAACTTTGAACTTGTAGGTTCCAGCTTTTTGTCCCGGCACAAATAGACGACCAGATCGAGAGCCCGGCTTGCTCGCGGTTAAAGTCGCACCTTCGATGGATGACTCGACCAACTCATAGGTCAACTCGTCATCTTCGTCCGCGTCCTTTGCCGTCACCGTCGCACGAACATCTGTTTCAGAGGTGTAAGACGAAGAAGTACGCACCTCGATGGTTGGCAGGTTGTTCGGCGGACCAAAAATATCTCGATGAACCACGTATTCGCGAAACGCGTTATTGACTTGCGCAATTTGGCTCTCTTGAAGATTCTCTGCTCTAAACTTGTCCAGCAAATCCGGATTGTCGGTCGCTGACATAAGCGACAGGACTTCGATTTGGGCGATGATTGAAAGTTTACCAGTTCGGACTTTCTTGTCTCCGCTTGCCGTCTCATTGATCGCCGTCAGCTTCATCGAGTTTATTCGATGAAGCAAATCCGCAGAATAAAACCGACTAAGGAACTGAGTTAGCTGATCCAAATTACCAATCGCCGTTAAGGCATAACTCTTTCGAGTTCCAATTACTTCGGCACTGCCTGGAGCTTTCATCGCGCCCGCATTTCGCGGCGTCAAAGTCTTCAAAGTCATTCGCAGCTCGTCTCGAACCAACCCTTTGATCCAAGACTGGTAGTCGTTGCTTGAACTTTCGTTATCGGCGGCGAGACTAATGTTGTTGTAAAACGCTCGGCGACGATTCGCTCGAATCTTCTTCTCCATCCGATATTCTTCGTCATTGACTTGCTCGGTTAAAGCGGTTTCGCGCATCTCGTTCGTGTTGTATTTCTTGATGAAAGAGAATACGCCAATAAAGAGAATAGCGATCGGCAACAGCCCCGAAATAACATAGGCCAGCTTGCGTTCTCTAGGTGTAAGTTTTTCAAACATGATTCAGCCGTGGATGGATTGGTCTTTGATTGCTTGCTGATTGAGGAGAGAGTGTCAGTCGGTTGATAAGTCTGTCGTCGGTGAGTTTTCTTCAGAAGTTCTCGAAGCCTCCTGGCTCTTCTTCAGTTTCTCTTGAATAAATGCCTTCGCTTTTTCATCCATCGACTTGAGGAAGTCTGCTTTTTGATTCGCAAGCTCCACTGTAAGGCTCGATGTCAAAGGATAGCTTTCATCTCCAGAATCAGTCCACCGAGTTGGTCGCACAAGGTAGGGGCGATCGTTGAGGCTATCGTTGAGCAGTTTTTCGTTGCCAAGATTGTTGATCCGAGTGGTCAACATCATCCGGGCATTTGATCCCGATTTCAGTCCAGCAACTGCGTCGAGTGAATCGACTATGGCGTCATCGGGTGTCAAAGCCCTCTCGCTAAACTCGCTTAATTCTTCGAGCCAATTCACATCGGCGGATTTCCAATTGTCGATTGTGCTGATCTCTGCCAAGACTTGATCGACACCCGGATCATCATCCACACCCGCATTTTGAGTCTTGAGCCTTTGGAGCTCCGAATTCAATTTCGCGATCGTCTTGGCTTGCGTGCTCAGACTCCACCAAGCAAAAATAATCGTCAGCAGCGAGGCAGCCAACGCGAGGCCACCCCACAGGTACCAGCGTGAGTAGTCTTTTTTAAGAACAACAGGTTTGCGTGGATTGGCGAAATCAACCGCGTGATCTTGATTGGAAATGTGTTGGACCATCGAGCCAAGCAGTCCAGCATACCTGTTCGAATCGGTTGCAATGTTCGCTCCCGATCCGATTGAAGCAAAAGTCACAGGGTCTAAAAACTCGACTTTAAGATCCAAATGGCTGTTTAGATCGCCCTTCAAGCTCTTGTTCGATTTCTCATCGCCAAACATCAAGACTTCGGTGACTTTCTTGTCGCCCATCGTCTTGCGCGACGAAGCCAATGTTCGTCGGACTTCAGAGATCAGCGAAGCCGCTCTTTTGTCAGCTTCGTTGGATAGCGGAATCCGAACGGTGCGAGTCGCCAAAATGGAATCGCCGTCAACAATCGTCATTTCCGTTTGGTCGCCGTTTGGATCAACGACCAGCCGACAGACGTCTTCCGTCAATCGTGACTGGATCAAATTAATCGAGGCGAATGGCCGCATGACGATATGCTTGATCTTCAATCCAGCTTCGGTTGCAATGTTCTCTTGCTGCTTGCGAAGCTCAGGAGAAATTCCAATTGCCAAAACAGTTCGTTGCTGATTCGTTCCACCACTTAGTGGCAGGTAGTCGAATCCCCAACTGTCATTGAGTGATGCGAATTCATTTCGCGCGATGAACCGAACCATGTCCGGAACTTCGTTGTCGGGAGCAGGAGGTACGACAAGTTCACGCATCTCGGTGTCGGCACGGCTAACAATCAGAATCGCGTCGCTACGCGTCAGTCCATGCTCACTCAGTTTTGACTTAAGTGATTCAATTGCAACTGCATCGTCACCCGTCAATGGAACAGTAAAAAGGTTCTGAACCTGAAGCCGTTTTGCATTGGCTCGAGCTCCAGCGACCAAGATTTGATTGTCATCGAATTGTAAAGCAACTAAGGCCATGATTCACTTTCAAGTTGTTTGTTTGCTTTTCAAAGAGCCGTCTTAAATGACTCATCAGCAATTTCATCTCGACTACGTTGATTCTGCGATTGAATTCACATCAGAGCGAGTTCAAATTAAACGAGGTCAACCAATCGTCTTATTCAATTATGTTTGTACCCAAGGCTTCAATGGAGAAACTCGCCCGCAAATGGCTCTTGTTTCTCCAGTTAAGTACCCTTGGAATCGGCACTGTTGTATCAAACACCACTTCCGCCCTCGAAGTTGCGATTCCGTCAGCAAAATACCCAACGATTTCAGCCCGATAAACGTCACCACCCGTACAAATGAAAGGCATCAAAGCCTCCATTTGGGGCTGTTGGACAAGAAGTTCCGCCATCAGCCAGGTTTCATATTTCCGATTCATGTCGGCGCCGTCTGGATCATCGAGTTCGTAATCCGTTCCGCGACGCTGGATGATTTGATCCACGAGTTCTTCAGTCATCGTCGGAATCCCAAGCATGACTTGGCGGGAGGCCTGCATGATGTTGATCCGCCCCGGAATTGTCGGGCCCTCGTTGGTCGTTAAGTTTGCCATCAAGTTCGGCAACGTGAACGGCATATTTGATCCCGGAAAAAGTCCTTGCACTGGTGATTCGATATTCACTGTCAATGCATTTGTTTGATAGATGCTGACGTCAATGTATTTGCCAACCAGTTCCACAATGGAGTTGAGTTTGCGTGGTTCCTTTCCAGCAGTTGCAAGCTGTTGTTCTAGCGCAGCGAAATCAGGAGGCACCAACGATGCGTCGACTAACGTTGTTGCATCTGTCGGCGGAGTAGGAACCGGCTCTTCAACCCCAAACCGATAGTAGATAATGTAGTTTGCCCATTGATCGTCGTAAGCACTTTTCAAATCGTCGTACAACTGCTCGGCATCATCAGAATTGACATTAATTCGCTCAAGGCCTTCGCCGGTCAGATTGCTTTCGTTGCTATAAAGCGTTAAATAGTTCGCCCAGCCCAAATGCATTTCCGTCTCAACAGCCGAGACATCGGTCCCGATCATTTCCTCAGGATCAAGCAAGCCGTTTCGATTTGTGTCCAGACCGAACAGAAGTGTCGGCGTCACGCCTCGCACCAGCAGCAACTCATCAAGACTATCCAGTGGTCCGTTTTTTGGCTCGTAAGCAGGTGAAAGACTTTCGTAGTAGCCGGCTTCAACATCGTAGTCACGTGGCTCATCATCCGCGTCGATCCAATTCAAAATCGCGTCAGCAATTTCCTCGTTCATTTCCGGCAACGTCATTAAGATATCTCTGACTTGACCGCCGTTAGTTTGGAGCCAAACCTCCGCATACGGCAACGTATTGAGATTGATTTTTGTGCTTTCGTCGACCAATCCAAATCGCTGCCCTTCCGGAGTGCCTTCCTCATCGATACTTGACGAGGCGACCGAAAAGTAACCAATCATGTTCGGGTCAGACGTCTCAACCGCGACAGGAATGGCTTGGAAATATTGGGGGTTGTCCCAAATTCCGCCCTTCTCTCGAATTGTGGCTTGGCTGTTGGAAAGGAAAAGTCGCACGAAATCCATGCCTGAATCGGCAAGGTACTTCGACTGGATTTGTCTTGTCACCAGTCGCGAGGCTTCTTCTTCCGTTTGCATCAAAGCCGTAAAAGTGTAAGCCGCTAAAGAAAGAACCACGATCGTGACCAAGACGATAATCAAGAGCGAGCCTGCTCGGCGCGACTGACGCCGGCTCGAACCCAAAGCGGAATTCTCTTCTGAACGTAGCGAGCAAATCTGATTGGTTGTTTGACTGTTCTGATTCATTATTCAGACTCCGCCGTTGGTTCAGAAACGGGAAGGTCCACAACCGCTCGATGCACTTTCGTCGTTTGCCCGTTGAGACCCCCATACGAATATTGATCAGCACCAGCGCCCGTGCGAGCTGAGTCAATGACCAACTGGATCTCGATCGCCATTGGGAATCCGCCAGCTTCTTCGGAATCCCATTCGCTTTGCCAGTCTTCGCCATCGAAATATCGGAATGAAATCTGGGCGATCTCAGGAGCCACGAGCTTCGAAAATTTGTCGGGGCTACTCAGTAAGTTTGTTTCGCCCATGTACGCTGCGACTGCTCGGTCGATTTCACGTCGGTACAATCCGCCCGGTGCGACTGATTGCGCAAACGCGACGGTCGACTCGACACCGCCATCGGAGGGTGAGAAAAAGTAGGCCAACGACTTCACATCAGACGGCGACTGGACCTCGGCTTCGGCTGATTGCATCATTGGGTTGTATTGATCCAGCCGAGGAAGTCGGCTGATGTCAATCATCAAGACTTGGTCGGTCCCCAACAGCGATGGCCTGAAGGCAACTTCTTCCTCGTCGATCACCGGCTCTGGTTCTGGCAACCCCATCGCAATGGCTTGGGTGGCGAGCAAGTTATCCAGTCCGGAATAATCCGCCGATTTGTACTGGATGCCAGCGCGAATATCGTTCTCGATCATCGTCAACAGCGCTCGGGCGATTTGATTTCGCTCAACAGCCGCCTGTTGCCTTGTCAGCGAGACAAGGTAGATCTGAATCGCCGTTGCAATGCCAGCGATAACCGCAACCGAGAGCCCCAACGCCAATAACAACTCAACCAACGTGTAGCCGTTGCGTTTTCGCTTGTTTAAGGTTTTGAAGAACTGAGGATAGGTCTTGAATTTCATTCCTCATCCTCCTCAGGCTCGTAATCCGGGTCAGGTATGAAACGCACGATTGAAACTGAAGCTGGAACTTGACCAATCGTTCCCTGTCGTTTGACCGTGACCGTAGCCATGAACAAACCGGGCTGCAGCGACGACTGAATGTCAACTGAGTACGTCCAATTGGGGTTCCCAGGCACTGCCGCATCGCCACTTGATTCGATTGGAAGGACACCGGCAGCCAATTCAGCCATCGTCGAGCCAGCCATCAAATTCGCTTCGCTGATCATGCGAGCCTTGAGTGCACTTCGGTAGCCAAGGTGGTATAGATTGCCAATCAACACCATTGAAACACCAAGAATCGCAACCGAGAGAATCACTTCCAAGAGTGACAATCCAGAACGTTGCTTGGGGCACTTTGTGGCCTTAATGCTTCGTTGGATTTGGATTGATTTCGAGAACATGCTATTGCCCCCGGCCCGAAACACTTTTTACTTTTTTGGCCGTTCCGGTCAGCCCGCGCAACTGCACTTCCAACCGATTTCTTTTCTCGTTCTCCACAATAACGACTGCATCCTGAGACGTGCCATCTGGATAAAACAAGATCGGCATCACGCCGCCATTGCCAGCTCCCGGATCCGCAGACACACTGGCTGAACGAGAATCTTGACCGATGTCGCTGCCAACAAAGATGACTCCGCGCGGAAGCAAGTCATCTTCAAGGTTGGAGTTGAGAACCTGATTGGCGTTTTGATTTCGCTGCGACGCGCGAGACGCCTGCTCTTGAAACTGAGAAAGAGGCGCAACGCCGACGTAGGATCCCCCGGGCAAAATATAGACTGCATACTCTTCGCCGTTACGAATGGCTTTGATGCGGGCTTGGCCCATCGCATCGCGAACGCGGTCAGCGCCTTTGTCCAAAGCTTGACGAGCAAACGTTCGCTGGATCGCGGGGATGGAAAGGGCTGCGACCACGACCATGATCGTCACGACCAGCATCAACTCAAGCAGCGTCATCGCGGTTCGCTCGCGCATGCTCATTCGGCTTGCGGAATCTGTCGAATCCGAAGTGCGAAAGGAGTCACGTTTTGAAAACAGTCGAGTCATTGCAAGCAACTTGTTAAACCAACAAAGCCCTCGATCATGAACGGATCATGAAACGAAGGCTGTTGTTTGGAGGCTTTTGATGCCTTGATTCGCCAAAGCTAGTTGCTCTGAGCTTGGGAATTAGGCACATCATCCGCAGTTCCGGCTTGGCCGTCGGGACCGGCTGAGGAAATCATCACGCGATCGTTGGCTTCATCTCGGCCGTAAGTGTACGGTCGCTGCCAAGGATCATTGTTGACTGGTTGGTCGAGGTAAGGTCCGCCCCAAGTCTCGCGATCGAGGCCACTTGGAGGCGTGAAAAGATCATCCAGCTTCGTTGGAAACTGGTTGACTTGTAGCTTGTACATTTTGCAGGCTTGGCTAAGCGTGCTGATCTCAGTCTGTGCGGCTTTTCTCAAAGCACCCTTTTTCAGATTCAAAACAGCGAACGTTGAAAGTGATGCCAGCACGACGAGGATTGCCATCACGAGCAACAACTCGAGGAGCGTAAAACCTGAATTTCGGGTCTTAATTTTTCGGTTTCTAGTATTCATAAAATTCTCCAGGAAACAAATGTCTCTTTGTAAATCAAATTGGTTAACTGTGTTGTTGAAATCTTCAACGCCCATAATGCATTGGATTGTTGTTTTGGCTACTTATTGCATCGCCTTATTGCATTGCCTTATTGCATGGCGTTACCCATTTTCATAATTGGTAACAACAAAGCGACAACCACGACCAAAATAATTCCGGCCATGATCATTAACATCAGTGGCTCGATCAGCTTCACCATCAAATCCAGTCGGCGAATCGTTTGCTTTTCAAGTCCTTCAGAAATGTTGATCAAAACATCGTCCAAAGTATTCGACTCCTCAGCCACGCTGATCATCTCAGTTACGTTGCGAGGGAAGTGTCCAGACTTGCCCAATGGTCCTGACAACGACTCACCTGACGTAATGTTTTCTGACGCGTCTGCAATCGCATTCGACAACACTTTGTTACCCGACGCATCACGGCTAATGTCGAGTGCCTTTAGGATTGGAACGCCGTTTCGTAATAACGTTCCCAGAACCCGGCAAAACCTTCCCACGGCAAGACTCAAAAAGACTGGCCCGATGATTGGCAGTTTGAGTTTGATTCGATCCACAAGCATCTTTCCTCGCTCTGTATTTAGTTGAACCCGCAGTAGCATGAAAAGTACTGCAGCAACAATCACGAGAATCAGCCCGTAGCTTCGAACGAAATTACTGAACCCAAGCAACCATTCGGTAATCGCTGGCAATTCACCAACGGCACGCAGTTGATCAAACATCTGACCGAACTTTGGAACGAAGAAGACAATGAGAACGGCGACCACAATGGAGCCAATCGTCGCCAGAACGGCGGGGTAAATCAGAGCACCCACGGTTCGCGACCTTAATTCGTCCTGTTGTTCGGTGAACGCCGCAACTCGTTGGAGCGCGTCCTCGAGAAAGCCGCCTTCGGCTCCCGCTCGCGACATGTTCACGGCCATGTCGCTGAAAATTTTTGGGTGGCGAGCAAAGGCGTCGGAAAGTGTCTCTCCGTCTTCAACGCGAGAGATGACATCTTCTAACGCATTTTCGAAAACTGGTATCCTCGTTTGTTCTTTTAGGATTCTCAACGATCGCATCATTGGGACGCCGTTAGACATCAATGAGGAAAGCTGCTCATAGAATACGGCAATTTTTTGAGCGTTTACTCGACCACCAAAAGTAACGGCTTTACTTTTTTGACCTGTCTCAACCTTAACGGGGAAAAGTGATTTGCCAGTTAGCGCAGAGACAACATCACGCTCAGAATTGGCGTCCATCGAGCCGGATACGATTTCGCCGGCGAGGTTTCGTGCTTTGTAGGTAAACTCGGGCATTAAGTTGCTTGTGTCTTTTCCTGTTATTGTTTTAGCAATCGTCTTTGAAGCAGATGATCTATTTTGAAATTTGAAATTTGAAATTTCGAATCTCAACTTACAAATCTGAATTTTCAAATCTGAATTTTTCAAATCTGAATTTTTCAAATCTGAATTTTTCAAATCTTTAATCTCTAATCTGAAATCTCTAATCTGAAATCAAACTCTGCGGTCACCTTTAGTAATTCTCAAAACCTCTTCAATTGAAGTTCGTCCATCCGTCACTTTCAACCATCCATCATCTCGAAGCGTCTTCATCCCTCCCTCCATCGCAGCCTTCTTGATCTCCCAAGTACTCACGCGATCGTGCGCCATTTGCCGCAATTTGTTGTCGGTAACCAATAGCTCATAGATACCCAGCCGACCGCGATAGCCGACATCTCGACACTCGCGACAACCAACGGGCTCATAAATCGGCCCGCGCTCAAGCAATTCCATTGGGAAATCATCTGGCAAATCAGCACGGTTTGGCTTCACTTCTTTTTTGCAAGTGCACAATCGCCTAACAAGTCGTTGAGCCATCACGCATTCAACTGTACTGGCGACCAAAAATGGTTCTACACCCATGTCGCCCATCCGCGTGAACGCGCCGGCAGCATCGTTCGTATGAAGCGTGCTGAAAACCAAGTGGCCAGTAAGTGAAGCCTGAATGGCGTTCTCAGCAGTCTCGAGATCACGAATTTCACCCACGAGGACGACATCCGGGTCATGACGAAGAATGCTTCGAAGCGAGTGAGCAAAAGTCAATCCAATCTTCGGATGGACTTGGATCTGATTGATTCCGTTAAGCTGATACTCAACCGGATCTTCCGTGGTAATGATCTTTGTTTTTGGGTCGTTGATTTCAATCAACGAACTGTAAAGCGTCGTCGTCTTTCCAGATCCCGTCGGCCCGGTCACCAAAATAATTCCGTGCGGAATAGAAATTAGTTTCCGAAAATCACTGTAGGTTTCTTCGGACATTCCTAAGCTTTTCAGCTCAAAGGTCATTGCGCCTTTGTCGAGAATACGCATGACCATGCTTTCGCCGTGGATCATCGGGATCACCGAGACACGTACGTCGACCTCGCGGCCTTTTACTCGAATCTTGATTCGGCCATCTTGAGGCAAACGTTTTTCGGCGATGTTCAGCTTCGCCATGATTTTCAAACGGCTGATGATCGCAGCTCGAAAGTGATTGATCTCGGGCGGAACTGGCTGAGTGTGTAAAATTCCGTCAATTCGATATCGAATCACAATTCCGTCTTGTTGAGATTCGATGTGAACGTCACTGGTTCTCGACTCGATCGCTTCGAGGAGAATTTCATTGACGAGACGGACAACGCTGGCCTCTTGAGCCATTTCCGACAGTTCGCTGCCATCGGTCTCAAGCTCATCCAGCAATTCAACGCCGTCTTCGATCTTCTGCTCAATCAAGCCTTCGATGGTTTCGCCACCGACTCCCAAGTGAGCTTTGATCAGTTTGGCAATTTCAGATCGTTCAGCCAAAACCGGCTCGACCGCCAATCCGGTCGCGGCGCTAATTTCATCAAGCGGATAAAAATTCAATGGATCAGCCGTGGCGATCACGATCGTGCCGTTGTTTCGACTGACCGGAAACAGAATCTGACGGTAGATGATTTTTTGAGGGAATGATTCCAGCAAAGACAAATCGACGTTGGCTGTTCGCAGATCCAGGAATTCAACGCCAACTTCTTCGGCCATCGCTTCGAGCGCGGCTTCGTGAGAAACGGCGCCAGACCTGACAAGGTTTGCTAGAACATCGCCACCATTGATTTCGGCTTGACTGAACTGTTGTTCCGAAATCAAACCTCGGCGAACCAGCGATTCAACTAATTCCATATCTCTAACTGCCAAACAAAGTTCCATTCAATCAAGCAATCTCGTGGCTTGATTGTTCACACCTGATGTTGATGGGTTTCAAAATCAGGCAATCTTGTGTGGCACGAACTCTTGGTAGAAATCGCGCCCAACACACGTTTCAGCATCCATTCTATTGTCACGATTCGAAATCACTGGTTGGAAAGGGCTCCAAATCCGAGCCAACCCGATGGATCGTCGGATTGTAAGGGTAAGCCGGAAGAAACGCACCGCAGTGTTGGGGTGAGGAAGCGCACAAGGCGCTCGCGATGCGTTTCTTCTGACCTACCTTTTTAGCCCTTTTGTCCGCTTTGGGACTTTGGCCATTTCAGTGATTGCGATCCGTCCAACTTCTCACTCCAACAACAATAAAACCCTGTCTTTGTCCGTAAGTTTCGCAATAATTCCACAACCCTCGATATTCCGAGGTTCTGAATTGGGTTGGGAATTGCTGATCGGTCGCTGCTTTTTAGGATCAGCCGCAGCGCGTTAG
>CAYMFZ010000113.1:0-11953 GCA_964389585.1 uncultured Pirellulaceae bacterium
TTGAGGAACCACAGCGCGGGTGCGACGCTCGCGCTCTTTGCCCTGTGGATCTTTGACGATTTCAAACTGTTGAATTCGGTGAACCAGCTTGTTGGATTTATCAACAAAGACGCGTGAAGTCGCGGAGAGGAACGAGCCGACCGATTCAACGTCGATTTCGGGATCACCGTCGATCAAAGCCTGCGCGACGTTGAGTATTCCATCTTGCTCGGCAACCAAAGCATCGATATCGTGTTCGACTGTTGATTTCAAAACGCGAATATTGCGTGCCTGACGATTTTTCGCATCAAGCCATCGCACGCGAAGCGGGACGTTGACCGATTCCATGTTGACGACTGCATCACGACCGAGGCTGTTACAGATGTTGATTTCTGGCATGTTCTAATTCTGAAAAAAGTGGATTGAATTGGTTTGAATAAACAGATGGAACGTTAGATCATTCCGAAGTCCATCAAACCGCCACTTTCTTCAACCTCTGCTTCTTCAACCGGCGCAACTGGGGCGGCTTGCTGAAGTCCTTTGTAAGCGACGCCCGTTTCGTCACCGACTAAAAAGAAGACTTCATCGTCGTCGTTCATTAACATCAAACCAGCGTCAGCTTCGAGTCCACCACGATAGCTATAGGGGAATTTGAAAATCGTTCCCGAATTAAGTTTGGCCATCAATTCGTCAGTCACGGTGCTGGGTGCAAGTTGATAAATCAAACGCACATTGTGATTGAGATACTCGTCAATCGAAATCTCTTGCTGCAAAACGATTGGAGCGGAAAATGAAGATGGCACCGGTTTGATTTCGTTGCCCTCAAGATCGACCGCTTTCAAATCGGATTTGTCCGACCAATTTCCGTCCGCAGTCAAATATCCGATTCCCGTTCCACCTTTTCCAATCAGCGTCTTGCCATCATCGGCCAACGTGTTGAGGTCGCAGCGATCACCATTTTCATCGAGGACTTCTACTTCCTTCCAACCATAAAGCTTTCTCCGATCGACTTTGTTCATTTCGAATTCGATAGGCACTCCGTCGAACTCAAACTTTAGTGGTTTGGCCATGTTCCAATTCCGCTCAAAATGTCTCGTGCTAGCAAACTTTCGTCGTGATATGTTTTAGCTAAGCTTCGGTCGAGATTCCAGCGGATTCGAGCGATTTGAGGTTGCTTTGCGATGAGCAAGTCGTACAAATCGTATTTCAGGAAAACTTTAAAACGCCTAGTATGCAAAAGCGAACAAAGGTCGTTCGCTGTCAGTCAAATTGGTGATCGAATCACGAGTTGACACTGGAAATCAAGCGGAGCTGATGCTCCGAATGGAACAGGGAGGAAGCCGATGTTGTTGGCGTTGTTATACAGTCATAGCGAGCAGATCATTGCTGCCGCACCTGCATGTGATCAGGTCCCGTTTGGCGACCAGTTTTGGTGTGAAGTCCATGCCGCCGAGATCGCGACGACGGATATTTTCGAGACGGCGTATGTGACGGTGACCAATTCAGAACTGCGCGACAAGCTTTTGAAGCTTGGAATTGATCCGACTGTCGATGGCGTTGAGATGACGCAACTGGTCGAGGCTAAACCAGCGGTGCGAAACGCCAATCGAGCGGCTTAGATTTTTGTCTAAGTCGTCGAAGTTCCGGGTGAGCTCTCGCGGGATGGCGAAAACAAAATGACTCGATTAATGAATGTCAGTCAGAATTCAGGCAGACAACACAGCTCGTTGCGCTCTGTCAAAGTTTATACTTAGGATTAGCCGCAGTGCGTTAGCACCCGGTTCAATCGTGTAAAACCGGACGCTAACGCGTGGCGGCTGATTTTCACTCGCCCCGTAGCTAAGCGCCGACGGCCTACGGTTTCGAAATAGAAACAATTTCCACGAGCTACAAACACAAAACTATTTTGCTTGAAGCCTTGGTGGGACTGCGTCTTGATGAACGATGATCGCCATCGTCTTCAATCGAACATAGGCTTCGGACATATGAATGAAGCCATTGTATGGACCGATCTCTCCCCAGGAATTCTTGACCATGTAATACTTGTTGCCTTCCGAGTCACGAGAGATTCCAACCAAGTGCATCAGGTGGTCGTCAGTCGTCGCAAGTGATTCGAAAGTTTCTTGACGCATCTCTTGGGTGACTTCGACTTCATCGCCGGGCCGCGTAAACAAGTCTCGACGTCTTTCGTCCGTTGGCAAAACTGCCATTCCTCTCGCGGCTGAGAATCCTTTTTCACTTACGTCACCATCCCATGCGACACTGAATCCGTTTTCAATCGCCGTGTCGATGATTTCGATCAAATCATCGATCGGAAGATTGTGGAAGGATCCATTCGAGTAGTTGTCAGGAATCTCAAGCACGAATGGCTCGTAGTAGGGATGATGCGTGAACGAAGTAACGCTCACGTAGTCCTGCCCGCGAAACTCAAGACTCTTGGCAAATTCTTTGGCTGAATAGCTCCGGTCACGGTAAGTGAATCTCTCCGGAGCCGAACCAAGGTAGGTGTCAAGAATCTTATCGCAGGCGACTTTCCATTTTGGAGAAAGCTTCTTCTGTTTGGCAACGGCTTCTAAAAACCCAGTCATTACGGCTTCCATCTCACCATGATCATGTCGCTTCGTGTCGTCTTCGCGACCGGAATAGACTTCTTCTGGCACCATTCCAAACTGGTGCGCTGAATTGATAAAATCGTGGGCCAAAGCTCCTTGAGAGAAGTTTGCCTTTCCCTGTCGAAGAACGTAGTTTCTGGCTTTGTCTTTGTAGATGTTCTTAACGATGAACATTTCCGACAGATTGTGCTGTCCTTTTTCACGGCGAATCAATTCAGATTCGATAAACGAGGCAGTCGCAAAACTCCAACAAGTTCCAGTCGAATCCTGAGATTTGACTTCCGTGCAATCGATATTGTGTTCGATCGTAAAATCATATTTTCCAGATGATTTTTTCTTTTCATCTTTTGCTTTTGTTTTTGATGTCGTTTTGGCGGTAGGCAAGACGCCGTCAGCCGTTCTGGCGACAACATCGTCTTGGGCATTCGCCACTGAAAATGTCGCACTTAGAAAAAGCACCAATGAACAACCGAAAACTCGAACTAACTTTTGCATGCGACACCTAAAAATCATAAAGCTCTTATTCAAAAGAGCGGACAAACTTTCTCAAACGCCTATCGACTATTTTAGCCTAAGCCCGAGAAAACGACGAATCCCTAATTTGCTTTTTCAACCGGATTTTCCGTGTTCAATTGAGTGCGACTACTCAATCCGGTTGCAAAAACGATCAACCAAATCCAGGCAGCTATCCACTGAAAAGTGCTGAGCCACAAATAGACTCGATGCAATCCATAGAATTTCGTTCGATCAATCACTCTTTCTTTTTCGAGATCAACCAAAGCGTCCAGATACGGATGCAATACGAGTAAGCCAACGAGCAAGCCACCGATCAGAGCGACCATAGCGAGTTGAGTGTATTTCGCGGAACGTGATGCCAATTTCCAAGATCGGAATGACTCCAAAAGCATCATCAACGTCGCAATCCCGCAGACTAGATTCAACCAATTCGTAACCTGCTGGGTGATCATTCCCTGACTACGAGCGGAGCCAAGCACATCCGTTCCGATGGGAACGACAAAGGAAACGTAAAAGGTAAATCCGCCAAACCAAACCGCGAACGTCGCGAGCAGAAGAGTTTGGAATATGGTTGCGGACTTGTTTTTCAATTCGAATTTCCGGATCCAGGCCCTGTTGAGGCAGCCAATTCAGCCTTTAAACTTTCGCCCGCCATCAGATGCTTTATCGACCGGCCCGTCAACCAAAGACCGTGCTTGATTCTCGCTACAGGGCTCCGAGGGATGTAGCGCGTCCGAGCGATAGGGATTCGTGTTGTGTTCCAACGAGCCTTATAGGGCTCGTCACCACGCAAGAAGTCAAATCGCTTAAAGCCTTGGTCAATAGATCGCTTAATGGCCAGATGGCAAATCTGATAACCAGGCTCAAGGTTCAACAACTCAACATCCATTCCGGTTTGATATGTATAAACCGTTTCATCATCGTTGAGCATCAACATCGTCGCGAGCGGACGGTCCTCAAACATGATCACAAGTATTTCTGCTCGGGACTCTTCCACGAGCCCTTGCGTTGCTGATCTTAAAAATCTCTCAAACGACTCGCTTGCAAAACATCCGCTTTGCCCCAACATTTTTCGTCGTTGCTGATGAAGACGCGTGAAGATCGGCCAAAGCTCTTCAAAAGGCTGATCACGCGTCGAAAGAATCGTAGTCGCAGGATCCGAAACTCGCTTAACTGCCTTTTTCGTTTTACGACGCATGGACTTGCTGAATCGCGAATTCAATTCTTGCCAGGTGCCAGGAAGGTCGACCGCCCATCCGCCTTCGAGTTCCGTCGTATGACCGTGCATTCCGTTTGCATCGAGCAACTCACAAAGATATTGAGAATGCGGATCCGCCAGTTGAATGCCTTCAAGTTCAACCACATCAATTCGACCAAGCGTTTCCGAATTAGCGATATTTTCGACAAGCCAATCGGTGGCAAGCGTCATGAACTTCTTTTCATCGCACCTACTCCCACAGATCATCCCAACGTAATCACTGCAAGCGTCGCCACTTCCAAGCAATCGAAGTTTTCGAGAAAGCGGCTTACTGGAGTCGATAAACCAAGGTGCGATTCCCAGCCAGTCACCGTTGGTATCAATCGCGACTAAGACGGCGAGTTGATGTTGCTGTCCCAGATGACGAAACCAATTTGCCATCCAGTTCCAACGAAAAAATGGAAACGAACCGGCTACGGAGTCCCATTGTTCACGATTGGTTTCGAGTTCTGCGAATTCGCTGATGAACTTGAGTTGCATTGGTTTGTATTGGAGATTGAATTTCGATGAATGTAATTGGGAGGAACGTTGTTACCAAAAGCTAACTGGTTGGATGCTTTTTAGTGCCAACCATGACTCGTGCTTCCGTCCGCTTTGCGTTCCATGCTTTGACTTGTGTCCAACAGACACGAAGCTTTTTCGTTATGGGCTGCTCAAACCAATGCGTAATGGCACCACCGACAGCGATTGAGAACGCTGTCGCCAGAATGACAGCCACAATCGGCGGACAAGCAAATGACTCAAGCACACTCATTAGGAGCGAACCGAGATTGTTATGAAACAAGTACAGCGAATAGGAAATGAAGCTGATGTAGATCAATGGCTTCCAACGAAGAATCGGAACCTTACCATAGGCACTTGCCGTCAAAAGTCCGAACATCAATACCGTCGCGGCGGGATTGTGCCCGCGAAGATCGATGGCGTGAAAGACGATTCCACTTGCGACAATCCCGATCCATAAAACCCAAGCCTTGCCGCGCTTGCTACGCAACTCATTGAGTAAGATGCCCATCGCGAACAGAGGCATGTTTCGCATGAAGAACAATTGATCAATAGTTCGAAAGGTTCCATTCCATGTGGACTCCGGATAAGCACCGTGAAACCAGTTGAAACCGGTACACGAAATCAGACAAACTGAAATCGCAACCATCATGGTTCGAAACGGCTTGTCGAGCAGACCGGTTATCAACAACGTCATCAGAAACGCATAGAACAACATCTCGACTTGTAGAGTCCAAGTCACAGGCTCCATGTTTTCGTAACCCAACAACATGGGAAGGGTCGAAAGATTAGCAGCCGTCGCGTCGACCGATGGCGTAACACCGTACATTGGAATGAAAGCGAACAAGACGACGTTCATCGCGATCACAAGCCAATAAGACGGGAGGATTCGGATGCAACGAGCGGCGAGAAAGTCGCCTGGTTTTCGCTTGCTGAGCAATGTCATCGCGTTCACGAGACCGCTAAGCATGAAGAAGAGCTGAACGCCATATTTGCCGTACGGGAAAGTGAATCCCAGTGGCGATGCGAACCCGTATTTTTCTTGGTAGACCCAAGTGAAATGAAACAGGAGCAGGTTCAAGCACGACAACGCACGAATCGCATCCAACTCAAGGATCCGTTTCGTTTTAGGTTTCGCAGGTAAAAGCGTGGCGTCCGCCATCGTATCTCAAATTCAAATTTCATCGCATCGAACTTAAAAACGTATTTCAGGATTGGCGAGGTCATCGGGTTTCGCTCGGCAAAAGAATTGAAATCACAGAACCCATTTCCGATTAATTGGATTGTAGGGCTGAGACTAGAGCGGACTCTAGATCGTTGCGGTTCAGTTCTTCAGCTCGGAATGGACTCGTAACAAGAATGCGAATTGAGAATGGTTGCAACGAGATTTCGTTCGGTTGTCTGACTGGCTGTCTGACCTGTCTGACTCAACACTGTTTTGAAAACCGCTGCCTAAACCACAAAACCTTTCATGCGAATTGTGTAACATGGGATCTCCAAGCCATTCGTACCATTGCCATTTCGCGCTATTGCCAATACCCGCTACTGGCTTCTCAAATATCAAGTCAAACAGTCTGATTGCCAAAATCAAATGCAGTTAACCCATTCATCATTTCGCAACGCTGCCTTCACTATGATTATCATGATTGTTTCCTCTTCATTAGGATTCGGTCAGGATGAGGCAAACCAGAAACCACAAGCGATCATGCCGGCGGTGCATGCCAAAGTTTTTGAAACTTACTGTTACGATTGTCACGACAGTGGCAGCCAAGAAGGTAGTATCGATTTAGAGTCAATTTCTTTTGATCTGGGAAAGGACATCCCAACCGCTGAGCGATGGCAGAAGATCCTTAACGTTGTCAATTCTGGCGAAATGCCACCCAAAGACGAAACTCAAATTTCGGCTGAAGAGAAAACAGCCTTTCTAGATTCGCTTTCCAATCAAATTGTCGTCGCCAGAAAAATTCTCAGCGACAACGGCGGCGTGATTACTTTGCGACGACTAAATCGGCGCGAATATCAAAACACGCTTGAAGCATTGCTAGGTGTTCGTCCCAACGTTTCCGACTTACCAGATGACCAAGGTTCCAGTGATTTCGACACTGCTGGCGCATCTCTATTTTTCTCCAGCGATCAATTGGAGCAGTACCTCGCGGTCGCCGCGCAAACGTTGGAGATTGCGTTTTTTCACAAGCCAGTTTCTTCTGAACTCGTGCGGATCGAGGCAGAAACAGAAAACACTCCCTTGTTTCAAAAACGCGTCGACATGTATCAAGACATCGTTGATCGCTCCGATGCTTTTCACGCGCAAAAGCAAAAGCCACCAACCGAGTTTGGTTTTATCGACAAGCATGAAGCCGTCAAAAAAAGACGTAACGCGAAAAAATGGCTGCCTCAATTAGAAGAATACATTTCTCAGCCGGAAACCAAACATGGCGCGGCGTTAATGTTGACGATCAAAGGCGGCATGACTCGCGTCAAGTTTCCACCGCTAAACGTTCGCCAAGGTGGAGACTATGTGATTCGAGTTAAAGCGGCTGCTTATCCAAATGTTGATGAGCGGTTTCAATATTTGGAGTTTACAGCCAAGTCGCCGACGGAACCGGGTTATCGACGGTTGGGATGGCGAAAAATATCGGGCCCCCTATCCGCACCTCAAGTCGTTGAGTTTCCTGTAAAACATCCGCTCGGTGAAAAACTACTTTATTTCGTACACCAGCGAACGCACCAGGGGCGAGGTGACAAGAACCTCTGGACAGTACACCAAGGCGAAAATGGAATCGGCACGCCTCCGGGTCTGTGGGTCGACTGGGCGGAAATGGAAGGCCCAATTGCCAAAGAAGAATCAAGCGCAAACGTTAAAAACGTTTTCTTTGATCGACCGAAAACTTCAAAAGAAACAGAGTATGCCAGAGAAGTCATCACTCGTTTTGCGAACCGAGCGTTCCGAGGCAATCCAGCCGAAGACGAATTCATTGACAAGCTTACCTCTCAATTCGCTGCCAACCGAAAGAACGGCCAGAACTTCAAACAGGCGATGGTTGGCCCTTTGTCGATCGTTCTTAGCTCACCGAGTTTTCTGTATTTCATTGAATCCAATAATACCTCTGAACTCAAAAGCTCTAACGATTCGAAGCTCAACGATCATCAGCTTGCCGTTCGTTTGTCCTATTTTCTGTGGAGCAGTCCGCCTGACACTGAACTCATGCAGTTGGCCGACAAGGGTACGCTTTCAAGCCCAAGTGTTTTAAAAGAACAGACATCGCGACTGTTGGCCGACTCCAAATCAGAGCGATTCATTCAAGGATTCATCCGCCAGTGGCTTCAAATGGAACGACTGGAGATGTTCGAATACAAAGCACGCCTTTTCCCGAATTTTGACAATGCGTCTCGCGAAAGCTCGCGTGACGAAATCTTTGAAACATTCCGACTGGCGATCAAAGAACGAACTCCACTCGAGTCATTTTTAAAATCCGATTTCGTCGTCATCAATGATGTACTGGCGGATTACTACGGCATTGAAAATGTGGTTGGGCACGAGTTTCGTAAGGTCCGGGTTCCAGCGGGGTTACCAAGAGGTGGCTTACTCGGAAGTGCCGCCGTGTTGGCGATGGGTTCCGATGGGATTCGATCATCACCTGTTGAGCGCGGCGCGTGGGTTCTTCGTCACTTACTAAACGACCCTCCACCTCCCGCACCACCGAACGTGCCACAGCTCAATCGACTTGAAGGAACGCAGCTTGGAGCACGCGACCTTCAACGGGCACACATGGAAGAACCGCAGTGTGCTCAATGCCATCGGAAAATTGATCCTATCGGATACGGACTTGAGCATTTTGATGCCGGGGGAAGTTGGCGGGAAAAAGAACTTCAGGTCGTGAGAAAAAACGGCAAAGCGAAAGAGTATGAGTTTGCAATCGAATCGAAGGGTAGCTTGCCCGATGGAAGTCAGTTCGCTGATTTCTTCGAACTTCGAGATGCGATAAGCAAGCATGACAAAGCCTTCGTCCGAGGCTTCGCCGAATCTTTAATCGCCTACGGGCTAGGCCGGCCCTATGGATTTACTGACAAGGATTTGGCTGATGAACTGATTCGAGACGCGAAAGCGAACAACAATTCGGTGGATGCATTCCTTCATTCGCTAATTCAATCGAAGACCTTTCAATCCAAATAGTTAATGCTGGAAAACAGCAATTTGCGCTTCTATGAGAACCTTATGAAAAAGACAAACACAGTCAATTCACGCCGTGCATTTTTGAAAAGCAGTAGCGCAATGATCGCACTGCCAATGCTGGAGTCGTTTCGGCCCAGCAAACTTGCTGCCTCGCTCGCGCCGATCGCGAAGCCAGCCGCGGCGAAGCGCATGATTTTCCTTGGAATGGGATACGGCGTTACGGAGGAATCTTGGTACCCGGATGTTAAGACGGTGGGTTCCAACTACGTGATGCCGAAGGTACTCAAGCCGCTGGAAAAATTTAAGCAAGACATCACGATCATTCAAAATTTGGAGCATCAGTATTCAAACGATGGTCATTTTGGCAGCACGTTTTGGTTGACGGGTGCCAATCGCTACGCGATTCCTGGACAAAGTTTTCACAACTCAATTTCGGTCGATCAAGTCGCGGCAGAACAGCTTGGGCGGGAGACACGATTTACCTCAATCCAACTTGCCAGTAACAGCGGTGGTGGAACAGCAGGGTCCGATGGACATGGAACTGGACTTTCGCTCGCGTGGAATCGAAACGGCAAACCTGTTTCGGCACTTAACACACCTGTCGCTGCGTTTCATCGTTTGTTTTCCGGTGACAAGACTCCGCTTGCCGAGCGACAAGCTCAACTCGCGCAACAACGTAGCGTCTTGGACACGGTTTTGGCTAACGCACGATCGGTCAATCGGAAGATCAACAATCACGACAAGCAAAAGCTTGATGAGTACCTTCAGTCGGTTCGTGAAATTGAAATTCGATTGGCCAAAGAAGAAAGTTGGTTGGGCGTTCCCAAAAAAGTCCCCAATCCGCCAGTCAAGGCTCCCGAAGAATCTCTCGAAGGCGTAAACGAAATTCGCATGATGTACGACTTAATGATTGCAGCGATGCAAGTCGATGCATCGCGGGTCTTCAGCTATCGGATGCCGGTGAATAGCATGATCAAAAGCTTGGGCGCGGAAATGAGTGCCCACAGCATGAGCCACTATGCTCAAGGCGAACGTCACAAAGTTTCAGAAAAGCGAGACCGTCATCACGCCATTATGCTGGCCGAGTTCATCAAGAAACTGAAAGCGTCTAAAGAACCTGATGGGTCGTCGCTGTACGACAACGTCGCCGTCACGTTCGGGAGCAACCTTCGAACCCTACATAGTCTCGGCAACTGCCCGACTTTGTTGACGGGCGGTGGTGCTGGGTTTGTGCATGGCCGACATTTGGTAAGCGAAAAGAAAACACCGCTTTGCAATTTATGGCTGAGCTTGCTCAACGGAGTTGGTGTGCAAGCCAATTCGCATGGCGATTCGACCGGTCGGATTGAAGAGCTGTTTAAGGCGAGCTAGTTTTTGAGGCGATTGGTACGGAATCCAGTTTCAAGACCGCGATGCGCGGAAGCAATTCAACTCCCGGGGTTAACTCATCGATGAACGCGCAAGTCCTGAAGGGACGGCATGTGCATCGTTGAGGTAACGCGACTTTGCGTCTGAGTCTTCGGTACTGGCGCTACTCATGCTGCGCCAGTATCGAGTCCTCAGCTTCAACCTTTGCGCGTTTCTGCGTTCTTTGCGAACTCTGCGTTGAAGACTTAAATGCGTCGGATACGCCAAGGCATTTCGAATCTCGCAATGTCCGGTGTGCCGCCCGCCGACTTTTGTAATGATCGCCTCACGCGGCGACCGTCCTGATGCGCCTTTTTCGGTTAACACCTCATGCCGCTCCTCCGGAACTCAGCGTTTGGTGGCACTTTCACCTGGGACTTGCGTCGACTTGCGTCCCAGGCTATCACATGCCGTCCCTTCAGGACTACCGCGTGCATCGTTGAATTAACGCGACTTTTGCGTCTGAGTCTTCGTAAGGATACAACTCGTCCCTTCAGGACTACTGCGTGCATCGCAACGTTACGACTGGGCATGCTAGAAGTCGTCACCGAATCCACCGCCCATTCCGCCGCCTCCGCCAAACTTGCCGCCGCCACCGTCGCCGCGAGAATCATTTCCAGGACCGGACTTCTTTTTCTTCTTCCGGCGTTTCTGGCCGACGGTTGAGTTTTCATCTGGCAAGAACAATAGGTTACGAAACATCGTGCTGTCCTCCATGTCGTTCTTAACACTGAATCCCCCGAATTCATCCATTACCAGCATCTCTGATGCAATTGAGTGCCGCATCTTTTCTGATCTTGGAAGTGGCAACTCTTCGCCACCCATTACGTCGACCAGAACATTGCCGGTTTCGATAGGAACTTTGTAGAGAGATTCACCCTCATCCACGTTTGCATTTTTGGCCACGTGAACGCGCCAAGTCACGGGATGAAGGAAGTAAGACGTTGCAAAGAAATCAAGTGCATCGCCACGACCGACTTTTTGACGAGTTGGCAAAGCGGTTGCATGATCCTTGTCCCACCAAACCGAAGCCGCGACTTCAGCCATTGGCTCGCCGACAGGAACCTGTCGAACCGACTCGGGTGTTCGCAAAGTCAACATTCTAGGTCGCTCGATCTGACCACCAGCGACTTGAGAGTTTTGCGATCGAACGGTAATCGAAACTGGATCACTCCATTCCGTTGGTCTCGCATATCGAAGGTAATCCGCGTAGACATTCTTGCCGTCCGCACCCTTTCCGATGGCGGCCTTGGGGACCGGGATCTCTTCAAAGATATCGTTTCCATCTTTGTCTTTGCCACGATATTCCGAAACGAAATAATTAGTGACACCACTCTCTTCGTTTTCAACTTCTTTAGTGCGATTCAATCGTTTTCGAACCGCAGGATCCTTCATGGTGCTCTTAATAGCAACGTATTTCGCTTCGACTTCATGATCGCCATCGTGATTTCCAGATTGGCCGCCCATGCCGCCACCCATACCGCCACCCATACCGCCGCCCATACC
>CAYMFZ010000114.1:0-11887 GCA_964389585.1 uncultured Pirellulaceae bacterium
ACTTTCTCAGCAAGCACGATGCTGGCGAAATTGGAACTGACCATCCTGCGTTTGCTGAAACAGCTTCTGCCGCAAGCGACCAGATTTCTCGCTTGCTGGCGGTCAACGGAACTCGCACCGTTCAATCGTTTCACCAAGAGTTGGGCAAGATCATGTGGGAGCATTGCGGCATCGCTCGAACCAAAGAATCTTTGGAAGAGGGTCTGCGAAAGATCCCGAAACTTCGCGAAGAGTTCTGGAACAACGTTCGCGTACCCGGCGGCAAAGACGAATTGAATCAAACGTTGGAAAATGCCGGACGCGTTGTCGACTTCCTTGACTTTGGCGAGTTGATGTGTCGCGACGCGTTGCTGCGAGATGAGTCTTGCGGTTGCCACTTAAGAGAAGAACATCAGACACCTGAGGGCGAAGCAAAACGAGACGATGAAAACTACGCCCACGTTGCTGTCTTTGAATACAAAGGCGAAGGCGTTGAACCTGAATTAAACAAAGAACCTTTGGAGTTTGAGGCTTTGCCTTTGGCCGCAAGGAATTACAAAACATGAGAATGAAAATACACGTTTGGCGTCAGAAGTCTCGCACCGACAAGGGCAAGATGGAAAGTCATGACTTGGATGGCATCAATCCTGATATGTCATTCCTCGAAATGATGGACTGCCTCAACGAACAATTGACTCGCGACGGTAACGAGCCTGTTGCATTCGATCACGATTGCCGCGAAGGCGTTTGTGGCGCTTGCTCAATGGTCATCAATGGCGAAGCTCATGGTCCGAAATCTGAGACAACGACTTGCCAATTGTACATGCGGCACTTCAGCGACGGCGCGGAGATTTACATCGAGCCATGGCGTGCGTCCGCATTTCCGGTTGTCAAAGATTTAGTCGTCGACCGCTCGGCGTTCGATCGAATCATTCAGTCAGGCGGTTACATCAGTAATCACTCAGGCCCGAAACCAGAACCGAACTCGATTCCCGTCGAACCGGATGTAGCAGAAACGGCACTTGATGCCGCGACCTGCATCGGTTGCGGCGCGTGCGTTGCTGCGTGCCCCAATGGATCAGCCATGCTGTTCACATCGGCCAAAGCCTCACATTTGGGAATGCTTCCGCAAGGACAACCAGAGCGATTTGATCGCGCGAAGGCGATGGTCTCGCAGATGGAAGAGGAAGGCTTCGGCTCATGCCGCAATTACGCGGAGTGCGAAGCTCAATGCCCAAAAGGAATCAGCATCGCTTTCATCGGACGACTAAACAGTGATTTCTTGAAGGCGTCACTAGTCGAGCCTGTTGATCGACGTGGCAAAATGAAATCGCAGTAGAACAAGCGATTAAGGCTAGGATATTGAGTCAGTGTGAAGACAAGTCAACTCGCACCGGCCCTAAGTACGCGCCGATCTGTATCGGAGGCGTTAACCGTATGCAGCTGCTGCCAACGGATCACCTTGCCTTTGATTCTCGGAACTTTATCTGCCCGAACCGCCTACGTGCTCCAGCAACCAGTGTGTGAACTCGTACAAGGACGAGATCTCTTGCTTGTCTGGCGTTCCAAATTCTGCCTCTAAGCCAGGTTCTAAATCGCGACGATTTAGCCAGAACGATTGCCAACCGGCCAATCTTGGTGCGATGCAATCGTTTTCCAAATCATCACCGACCATGATGATTTCAAGCGGTTCTTCATCGCTTGAGCGCGGCGGAACTGAGAACTCAGGAATATCGTTTTCAGCTACAAGACCTGGTTCATTTCCTGCTTCATCAAGTCCAATCGAGATTCGGCTCTTGCCCGAAGGAAACTCTTCGAGCGATTGATTGGCTGATTCGTTCGAAACACCCGATACGCAACGAATCGCAAATTCTACCTGCTCATAGAAATTTGGGCTTGGCTTTCGAAACCCAACTTGCGACGAACAAAAAACGTAGTCGCAAGTTGAAAGTGGAAACACCGATTCGGCAATCGAATTGAGGCGCGAATCAAAATTGGAAACCAACCCAAATTCAATTCCGAGACTTTGCAACATCGCAAAACAAGCTTCGACATCAGGATAGACTTCCCAATTCGATGGCTCGTTGAAGTGATCCCAAAGCTCATCGAACAACGCAGCAGGCGAATCGAGATCGGCAAAGACGTCGAACACAAGATTCCGCCAAAGCTCTCGCTCGATCGACTCGCTGGATGTTAAATCATCGGGCTCAGTCGAGTAGGCATCCGCTCCGACGAACAAAGATTCTGCCGATTGCCCAACATTGAAGAAACGGCGTCGGCCAAGTTTGATTCGATGTTGAATTTGCTTGCGAGTAAGCCGACTTCCATGCTTACGACCAAGCTGGCAATAGATCTCAGTCACATTTGGCCGAGGTTTAATTACCGTTCCAACGGCATCGAAAAGCACAATCATCAAATGCCGCTTTGTAAGTTTGCTGTGTTTGGGGACTTAGAGAAACTTGGTTTCCGCGAAAGACTATCGGTCAATTGTTCGCTGACCTTGGCCATTGTCGCCGGCTTCAGTTTCGAGTCCACGAATGGAAGCCTCTAACCGCTCGGTGTCGAAAATGGGACGAGACTTCATTCGCAACTTATTCGCTTCCGCGTCGATGGCCGCCTGGGCTTCCGGGTGACGATGTCGAACGAAGATTGGATTGACGACACTTTTGATGCTGACCTGAGGGGGTACAACCGCGTGCTGATCAAGCGGTGTCGTTGCTCGCATTCGAAGAATCCGCAGTTGTTGATCCGTCTTAAGTTGAGCGTTCTTTGAATTGGAATCGGACTCAAATGCCCCAAGTCGAAACAGGTTGTCTTTACTCTTCGGCTGGTAATAAACTTCTGAATCGACTCGCGCTGGAGGAAGAATTCGAAGCAATGAAGCAGATGGATTTGCTGCTGGTTGTTCAGCATCATCTGTCTGATTCATTTCCAAAATAGACATCTGATTATCCATCAGTCCGCAATCAATCGCGTTTGACTGCTCACTAAGCACGCTCGCATCGCCGTCCATTGGTACCTGGTAGCTCGTTGCGGTCGTAAAAGTGTCTCCGTCCTCGATTGAAGGAAGGGCCTGAATGGTTGTGTGGGAATCGGAATCATGCGGATCTGGAATTCTTTGGTCCAGTGGTGGCATTTCGAATGGAGTCTGATCGGTAGAGTAGTAGACGGGTGGCTGGTCTTTTGACTCTCCATCTAGGGACGGAAGTGACTTGAACTCAACTCTGCCTGCGCTTGGGAACCCATAAGCGTCTACAGCACGGGCATCGGCGACGCGACGCCGATCATTGAGAATATGATTGTCGACTGGGACTGCTCTCAAAACGACCGGTGCGGACAAGACGTTTATGTCTTGCGATTTGTCGATCGCCGGAGAATAGTTGATTTCTGATTTTGCCGGCAGCATTTCACGCTGGATCTCGACGGGCTCAGTTTGGTTTTCTTGAATTACTGCGTAGGGAACAGGTCGAACTGCGTCGAGAATCTTTGGCTGAACTCTCTCGGGTGGTGCGATCACTTTCGATGATGAGATTTGCATCGCTTTGATCCGCTTGGGCGGAGCGACTGAGAACTCTGATTGAGAAGCAATCTCTGGCTGGGCATTGTGTTCAATCGCCTCGGAGTCAATCGCCTCGGAATCAATCGGTGTCGGCTCCAACTGGAGAGACTCGGTGGGCTTTGGTGTTTCAACACTGGATAGTTCGAGGCTAGGTTTTGCAGGGGCAACGAACAATTGTGGTTCGGTTGGTTTTTCGATGTCTGATCCCGCGAATGAGTTATTTAAATTCGCGTTGTTTAAATTTGTGTTTACATCCTGATGAAACGGGGCTTCTGCGACGTAAGGGATAACTGGATTCAGATTTGGTTTGTACGACTTCTTTGGTACGTAGTAGCCAGTATTCGAATCAGCTGGCTTTACCTTTTCGATCGTGCCTTTCAATTCCGGAGCTTTTACGTCAGGAGTCTGAAGAGAACCGTCGATGTCTTTGTCCTGCAACTGAAGACTCGGTGGCTCGGGAACTTCAGGAGTATCTGGAGTTGAGTTGGTTGAATCACTTTCGGTGACAATGTATTCCTCGTTGGAATTCTCTTCCACGACCGTTTGATATTCGTTTGAATCGAGCGGAGTTGTATCACAACCGCAGTCGCTTGGAGACGCAAAGTGGACTGACGGATTCGACGTGAGAATTCCATCAGAACACTGGCGTTGGCGAGAGAAAATTCCCTGCCCCGTGTTGAAGCCACTGAACCGCTGTAGCACTGGCACCCGGACGCGACATTGATCGCAATGCGAGCAGCCGCTAACCACGGCGAGAGATAGTCCAAGAATCAGGCTTTGAGTGAATCGCATCGTGCGTCTCGTTTCATGAAAACCACAATTCCGGCAACCCACCAAACGGCTTGGCAGGTGCAACCGGCATATCGCTTTGTTTCTTCATGAAGACATCGACGCGCACAATCCAATCCGTCGGGTTTTCTGTTGACCAAGAAAGAGCTTCCACAATCGGATTGAAACCAAGGACGCAAACAACCGGACTTGCGTGAACGACCGTTACAACAAGTCAATTTGAGTTCGGGTTAGATAAAACAGACCAAGTTTTTTGCCTGCCAGAATCAAGACCTGTGCCAGCAAAACTGACTGTGCAAGCAAACCCAATTGCTATCGCCAGAACGTAAGTAAGTGGTCTCTAAGATGCCGGTTTTTGATCCAACAAATCGGCTCGAAATGCGAAAAAGTTAGATGGCTATTTTGCGCTGACAATCAAATTTCGAGTTGATCGATCTTGGCGGCGAGAATGAAATCGTTCTCACTAAGACCGCCTATCGCGTGCGTCCAAATCTCAATCGACACGTTTTTGTAGCTGACGAGATGCAGATCAGGATGATGGGCTTCAGCTTCGGCAACGACGCCAACCCGATTGAAAAAGTCGAGTCCCGTCACGAAGTCTTTGACCGTCCAATCTTTTCGAATTCGCTCGTTGTTGTTGGTCAGATACCAACCCGGAAGTTTTTCAAGTTGCTCCGTCACGAATGGCAGCGGGCAAGCATCGATACCGCCTTCGCAAGGAACGCATTTCTTGGTGGTCAATTGTTTTGAGTCTTGAATTTCCATCGTTCTTATACTCTGCGATTGTTTTTAGTTGTTAAATCAACACGAATGTTGATATCAACCTGATTTTAAACCAAGTCGATCTGAATCTTGGGCAAGCGCGTCAATGACGAATTGAATATGCTCATTCAACTCAATGTCTAAATCCTCTGCGCCTGAGACAATATCTTCACGAAGCACTTTCTCCGCAAAACTTTTTTGTTTCATCTTCTTGCGAACACTTTTGGCTTTCATACCCTCGATGCCAGTTGGTCGTACGAGCGCTACCGCAGTGATAAACCCGGAAAGCTCGTCGCAAGCGAATAGAGTCTTGTCCATTTTTGAAACTCGCGGGCAATCAGGCACGGCATCGACATGTGACTTGATCGCGTAGATCACATCGTCTGGGTATCCGTGTTCGGCAAGTATTTTCGCCCCTTCGAGGGGATGGTCTGGCGCGGTTGGCCAACGTTCATAATCGAAATCGTGAAGCAGTCCAACGACACCCCATTTTTCAACATCCTCGCCGAATTTTTCAGCGTACGCCCGCATGGCGGTTTCGACGCTTTCCATATGCCTACGTAGCCCGTCTTGAGTTGTGTATTGGCACATCAACTCATAGGCGTCGGCACGACTAAAGGAATTCATAGCGTTTGAAACTTCATCGAAGGAAGATGCTTCACCTTGTCGCCATCGTCTTTGTCATCATCGTCTTTGTCATCTGAGTCAGCGTCTTTGTCATCCTTGTCTTCGTCGTCCTCCTCATTATCTTTGTCGGATTCATCATCGCCTTTGGACTCATCATCTTTCGCTTTCTTCTCGTCTTTCTTGTCCTCGTCCGATTCATCGTCCGCTTTGGCTTTCTTCTCTTCTTCGACGTTTTGAAGTTCGCGCCACGGCTCTTTCTTCTTGTAGCTTTCCAACTCCTTGTTCAAACTTTCGAACTGCTCATCAGTTCTCGTTTTATCAACAGCATCTTTTGCAACCTTCTTGTTGACCTCGATTGCTTTCTCGATCCACTCAATCGCCTTATCGAAATCTCCACTCTCCGCATAGCCTGAAGCAAGCGTACTAAGAATATGGGCTTCTTTATACTCAGTCACTTCTGCGGCCATCGTCGCGTATTCGATAGCTTTCTCGCCGTCACGCACATCGTCTTTTGGCGAGGTCGCCAAAACCCAAGCGAGATTGTTCAACACGCCATCATCGGGTTTGCTAACCGTTTCAACTCCTTCAGATTCTTCGATGTCCTGAATCTGTTCGCCAAGTTCCAAAGCCTCTTCGTAGTCCGATACGGCTTTGGCGTGTTCGCCCAACGAAAGCATCGCATCACCGCGGCCACGTAAACCGGCCGCGCGACTTGCCATCCCGACCAACTGCTTGCGAGCGGACTTTCCTTCCCAAGATCCCTTTTTGTTTTTGCCTAACATGCGATTGTAAATCTTGACAGCTTCTGACGGTCGGTCGTCGGCGTTGTAAAGCATTGCCAGTTGACGCTGGTATCCAAGATTCCTTGTATCGTTAGCTGAAAGAAGTGCAAAGTCATCAATCGCATCCGCGAACTTTTGCTGCTGCGTAAGAATGATCCCGCGCATTTGCAATCCGTCGATACGATTAGGCTGAACTTTCAAAGCGGCGTTAACATCCGCAAGCGCATTGTCCAGATCTTCTTGCTCGGAATAAATCGTAGCCCGCAAAATTAAAGCGGCGTAGTTTTTGTCGTCTAATTCCACGGCTGCATTTGCATCTGCGGCGGCTTCTTCGATTTTTTCACCGAACAAATTGATTCGAGCACGCATCGTATGCGGCACTGGATCCTTCGGGTCAATTTCAATCGCCTTGTCGATGATACGAATTGCTTCGCTTTGAAGATTCTCATCGAACTTCGGGCCAGTCGCCATCAATTGCTGAGCCACGATCAAGTAGTTTTTCGAATTCTTCTCGTCTGACTCAAGCCATGAATTCAAATCTTCAAGCGCACTATCAACGTCGTCTTTTTGAAGATGGTAAGCTGCTCGAACCCTGACCGCGTCAATATTCTTTGGGTTGATTTTGATCGCCTGGTTCAAGTCGGCCAATCGAGACTCGTCTTCATCAGCTAAAGAAGCTCGATAAAACAAAGCGGTTGAAAGTTGCTCTCGATCGTCACCCGCCATCTCAACCGCTTTTTCGACAGATTCTCGAGCCTCTTTTTTGTCGCCACCCGGCAACGCATTAAGTTTGGCGATCATCAAGTATGCCTCGCCCATGTCAGGCTTAAACTTGACCGCTTTTCTCAATCGGTTCAGAGAGTGTGTTCGCAAAACGCGCCAACGTGGATCTTGGCCACCAGAAAAGATTCGCTGGCTTAATTGATCTGCGTGCTCAAAAAGCGCTGCCGAGGCAAGCTGATTTGCTTGCTCAATTCCGCCTTCGTCGAGTCCCTTTTTGATCGCTGACTCGCACAGCTTAACGACGCGATCAAGATCTTTGGTCGATTTGGCGTCGATCTTCTTTTGAAACGCCTCCTCAAGATCTTCAGCCCCTTCTTCTGTTTGGGCCACCACCACAGACCCTGGAACTGAATAGACCAGCCCGGGACAAATCAAAAACGCAAACACAAATCGTAAAAATAAGATCCAACCTTTCGATCGCATCGTGGGCTCCAATAGCAGAAGTTCGTTTGGCCTGTTTGGATAAAACAGGTTTTGAGGTTTGAAGTCGGACATCCCTCCGACGATCCTAATTCTATTGGATTTCTAGCCTACGGTGAACAAGCAAATACAATCTGCAACGCTAATCAGCTTTCATGTCGCGTTTTTTCGGATGATTTGGAAGTTCAAATGTGAGCCATTACCCTTTTCAAAGCCAGCCAGGCTTCGATGAGCCATATTGTGATTGCGGAACTCCTTGGCTCTCAACCTATGCCGTCAATTGGAACAAGCGATTTTCGCTTGGCGTCTGAACTGTGAATGCGTTGCGAAGATTGCTTCCCTTGCAACGCCGTATGACCAGTTAAGGTTGTGAATCAGGCAAGTTCTTGAACATCGATACCGGCTCAACGACTACTCACTGACGACAAAGGCGTTCACTGAAGATGACGTGAAATGACAACGTTTTGAAAACTGGTTTTCGAGATGGGTAGTTCGGGTCGTGACGGGGACAATCAAGTTATTTGAATAATTGTTCGATAGGACTTTTCGAAAATCGCAAACTCAGTTTAATATAGCCCTTTAAATTAAGCCCCGTTTCCCAACCCAAAAAGCAAGCATAAAGGCTCAATCGAATGTCGAAATTACTCCGCTGGAGTACCATTGCCGCGATGGTTTTAACGATTCTTGTTTTTACCTTCGTGACAATTCAAAACCATGTCGACGCAAGTGAAAACTTGACTTCGCCTCCTACCACGACGGCCGTTGCCAACCCGCTGGATTTTGGTCAAGGATCCATGGCGGATACTCCCAAAAAAGTCGTAGAACCACCACCAAAAAGCGGCATGTTCTCGATGCTGACATTCTTAATTCCCATCTTGGGAATCGTGGGATTGGTCTTTACGTTTTGGAAGTCTCAATGGGTTGCCAAACAAGACGTTGGCAACGAACGAATGGCCAAGATTGCCGACAATATCACCGCCGGTGCGATGTCGTTTCTAAAAGCTGAATATACAATTCTTGCCGTTTTTGTGGCGGTTGTCGCGGTTCTGCTCGGCTGGGCAGGAATGAGACAAGGCGAAATGTCATCGCCCTTGATCGCCGTGTCATTTGTCTTGGGTGCGTTCTGTTCAGCACTTGCCGGATTCATCGGAATGAAAGTTGCGACCAAGGCCAACGTTCGAACGACTCAAGCCGCACGAACCGGACTCGGCCAAGCACTCGAAGTTGCATTTGCAGGTGGTAGTGTGATGGGAATGGGCGTTGTTGGATTGGGTGTGCTTGGTCTGGGCGTTTTGTTTCTCGTTTACGGAAACATGTTTGGCTTGGACTCTCCCGAAAAACTGACTCGCGTCATCACGGTCTTAACCGGATTCTCGTTTGGTGCTTCTTCGATCGCTTTGTTCGCTCGCGTTGGCGGCGGAATTTACACGAAAGCCGCTGACGTTGGTGCTGACTTGGTTGGCAAAGTCGAAGCCGGCATCCCGGAAGACCATCCGCTTAACCCGGCCACCATTGCAGATAACGTTGGTGACAACGTTGGTGATGTTGCGGGAATGGGTGCCGATTTGTTTGAGTCCTACGTTGGCTCAATCATTGGAACGATGGTTCTTGGAGCTGCGTTCTTTCATCTCTCAGGATTCACTGGCGAAACAGGCGACGGCTTTCAAGGCTTGTCCGCCGTGATTTTGCCGTTGGTGCTGGCCGGAGTTGGAATTCTGACTTCGATCGTTGGAACGTTTTTTGTCAAAGTCAAAGAAGGCGGAAACCCTCATCACGCTTTGAACTTTGGCGAGTTTGGCTCAGCCGGAATCTTGCTTGTGCTGACATTCCTGATCATTCAGTGGATGTTGCCAGCAAGCTGGATCGTTTACGAAGGCACCGTTGATGAGCGAACGATTACCAGCATGGGCGTGTTTTGGTCGATCCTGATTGGACTGGGTGCCGGATTGGCAATCGGAAAAATCACCGAACACTACACCGGAACAGGAACCAAACCCGTTGAGTCGATTGTCAAGCAATCGGTGACGGGATCGGCGACGAATATCATTTCGGGTTTGGGCGTTGGTATGATTTCAACGGCTTACCCGATCATCATTATCGCTTTGGCAATCATCGGAGCTCATTACTTTGCTGATCTTTACGGCATTGCGATCGCCGCCGTCGGCATGCTTTCGAATACTGGGATTCAGCTGGCGGTTGATGCTTACGGTCCTATTTCAGACAACGCTGGCGGGATCGCTCAGATGGCGGACCTTCCTGAGGAAGTCCGAGAACGAACTGATAAGCTTGACGCCGTTGGCAACACAACTGCTGCGATTGGTAAGGGATTCGCGATTGGCTCGGCGGCGTTAACGGCTTTGGCTTTATTCGCCGCGTTTATGACGTCGTACAACCTTACGCATCCCGACACGCCGTTGATTTCAATCAGCATCACAAAGCCTGCAGTGATGGCTTCGTTGTTTGTCGGTGCGATGCTTCCGTTTCTGTTTTCAGCGCTTTCGATGAACGCAGTCGGCCGAGCGGCTAACGCGATGATCGAAGAAGTCCGTCGTCAGTTCCGTGAGATTCCGGAGTTGGGTGCTGCGTTGGCAGTCATGAAACGAAATGGCGAAAAAGAATATCCAGAATGGTCTCAGGCGGACAAAGAGATCTTTGATGCCGCGGACGGAAAAGCCGAATACGGAAAGTGCGTTGAGATTTCGACGAAGGCTTCGATTCAGGAAATGATGCTGCCTGGCGTGGTCGCCGTTTTGGTGCCAGTAGCTTTCGGATTCGTCCCCAAGTTCTTTGTTGATGGAAACATCAATGCAATGATGCTTGGCGGCTTACTCGCTGGCGTAACCGTCAGTGGCGTTTTGATGGCTTTGTTTCAGTCGAACTCTGGTGGAGCTTGGGACAATGCCAAGAAGATGATCGAAGAAGGTTTCGAGGTCGACGGCGTCCGACTTGGCAAAGGCAGCGAAGCCCACAAAGCCGCCGTGGTTGGTGATACAGTTGGCGATCCGTTCAAGGACACTTCTGGCCCATCGCTGAACATTTTGCTGAAGCTAATGAGCGTGGTTGCGTTGGTGATTGCGACGTTAATTTAGTCCAATCGAAAAGCTTCGGCGTTCTAATACACCGACTTAAATTTGAGGCCCAAGTTTGGAAACAAGCTTGGGCCTTTTTTATTGCCAGCTCCGAATTCCGCCTTCCGCATTCGAACCCCTTCCGGTTGTAACGACCAAAACACATCCTCCGTCCACACACCCGGTTTTGTCGTGCGAACTATCGTTGACCGGCGCATTGAAACCATAAGTCCAACCCTGAACATTCTGTCCAAGCGGTTGGGATTCGATTCCTGTGGTGCCAGAAAATCAGCCGTCCGATACTTCTGGTAACACTGGGGATCCTGTAATCGCTTTCAGGTTAAATTCCAAGAATTTGAGAGCACATTCGGCGGCCTGTGTCCTCCGAATGTGCTTTTTTTTATGTTGGGAAACCAGCAGAAAACTTGAAAATGCTTGGATTTTGCCGAGACCGCGACTATCCTTGAATTGTATGTCTGGCCGATGCGCTTGGTCGGATCAGCATCATGATATACCTTCTTGGTAGTTCTGACCGATGCGGGCAAGTGTCGGTTCCAATAACGAGGAGTTCTTTCGATGAGAACAAAGTTTAGTGACTGGTTAAAAGTTTCATTCGCGTTGATGGCGGCTGTTGCCATTTCAGGCGTGACCATCGCCCAAGACACGACTGAATCCACAGTCGATGTTGAAGACAAGGTCGTCGCTCAGGATTCAACTGACGTCACACCTGACGAGGCGAAACCAGAAAAGAAGATTTCAAGTTCGGCCAAACGAAAAGCCAAGCGAGAAAAACTCGTTCGCGAAAAGCGTTTGAACACGATCTCAAAAACGAAATCGCCGGTTGATGGGTTCAAGCCTGTCGAGCTTTTCGAAGCGATGGATCTTAGCGAGGTCAAGGTGATCATGCGCGTGAAAGATTCCACAAGCGCGAACATGATTGTCGAGAACACAACTGACAAGCCATTGGCGATTGTCATGCCTCCTGCCTTTTCGACTGTTCCTGCATTACGCCAGGGTGGTGCGGGTGCACCGGGTGCTGGCGGCGGCGGTGGATTCGGCGGTGGCGGTGGTGGATTCGGCGGCGGCGGTGGAGGATTTGGTGGCGGCCAAGGTGGCGG
>CAYMFZ010000115.1:0-6108 GCA_964389585.1 uncultured Pirellulaceae bacterium
GTCCGATGATGAATCGGAAATGAAGCAAGACGAGAAAAAATCGGAAAGCGAAAAAAACAGAACGTCGGAAGACCGAGATGCAGAAAATGAAAGAGGTCCGCGAAGATTCTTCGGCTCTTCTCGCGAGCAGGAACGGATCAATAAGTTTTCGAAACAGTCTGAACCGTTCGTCGAGTTGTTTGAGCCAATTGTTACATCTGTCGACGAGTCTACGATTGCGGTCGTTTCAGGTAAAAGACAAATCGCACTTGGAACGATCGTAGATTCTAACGGACTGATTCTCACCAAAGCCAGCGAGCTCAAAGGCTCGCTTGGATGCCGATTGAGCGATGGAACGATCAAGGAAGCCAAAGTGATTGGGATTGATCCCGGAACGGATCTGGCCTTGCTCCAGATCGAGGCTGAGAACTTGAACGTCGCGCAGTGGAGTGATGACCCAACACCCGTGACTGGCCGTTGGGTAGTAACGCCAAAAGCCGTTCAGGATCGTGATAAAGAATTCGCGCCAACCGTTGGTGTCGTCAGCGTAAACAACCGAATCATTCCTCCATCCCGTCCGTTCATTGGAATTCGGATGGATGATGTGGAAGATGGTGGAGGTGTTCGGATTGTCCAAATCATCGCTCGCTCACCGGCTGATTTTGCCGATCTTTGGGTCAACGACGTAATCAAGTCGATTGATGATATTGAAGTTTCAAATCGAGAGTCCCTCGTGAACACGCTCAAACAATATGACATCAATGATCGAATCACAGTGGGTATCGAACGAGGCAACAAAAAAATGAAACTTCGTTTGACTCTCGCGGAGAGCGACAAGGTTTCGCCTGATAACCAGCGAAGCAACTTGCAAAACAGCATGGGCAGTATTTTGAGTCGTCGAAGAAAAGATTTTCCAATGGCGTTTCAGCATGACTCAATGCTCAGCTCAAAGACTTGTGGCGGACCAATTATTGACTTGTCGGGAAAGATCGTTGGAATCAATATCGCTCGAGCCGGAAGAGTTTCTAGCCTGGCCTTGCCTGCCGGATTAGTTCGGGAAAAGCTTGAAAAGCTTAAGACGGGTGAGTTTGCTCCAGAAGTCGTTAACAAGGAAGCAATCGAAGCGATTTCAACCGAGTTGTTAGAGCTGGACGCGAAATTCAGCAACTTGCCTGATAAGAAGTCAGTTCTTGAGAACAAATACAATCAAGAAAAAGCTCGCATGGAAGAGTTAAACAAAACCATGTCGGATCTACGGTCCAGATTGAAAATTATCGAGAAGAAATCCAAGACTTATGGCTCCGAACTAAAATCCGTTCGAGGCCAGATTCGTAGCATTGAAAAGAATCGGCAACGCCTCGAAGCCGACCGCGAACAGTTAAGAACTGGCAGTCGATAGTTTTGAGAATGCGTGCAGCTTTCTTCTGTTGATTGATCGGCGCGTGCGGATCACGCGCTTCCCATTTGAAAATGAATTTCTAAAGTATGGCTTCTTCCTGGAATCGCTGGTCACGCAAGCTGCACCGTTGGGGAGCGGTTCTTACTTTTCTTCCCTTATTGCTGGTCGTCGTTTCGGGACTCCTACTTCAAGTCAAAAAGCAAGTCACTTGGGTTCAGCCGTCAACCGTCAAAGGCATTGGGAAAACGCCAACGATTGATTGGCCGCTTATTCTGTCAGCGACTTCATCCGTAGCAGAAGCCGATGTTGAAGCTTGGTCAGACATCGATCGAATCGATGTTCGGCCGGGAAAGGGAATGTGCAAGGTCCAATCCCACAATCGCTGGGAAGTCCAAGTCGACCTTGAAACTGGCGAGGTGCTGGCTTCGAGCTACCGTCGGTCTGATTTAATTGAGAGCTTGCACGACGGTTCGTTTTTTACCGACGCCGCAAAACTCTGGTTGTTCTTACCCAACGGACTGATATTGCTCGGACTCTGGTTTACCGGCGTTTATCTTTGGTGGCTGCCAATCGGCGTCAAAAGAAAAAAACGCCGAGCCCAAAACCGAAAAGAACAATCCGCGAAGCGGTCAGTGTAGAACATTTGTCCCAAATGTTTCCGAAGCACCTAAGCATGTAAAAAACAAAGCTTAGAAACCAAAGTTAAAGATAAAGGTTAAGAATAAAGCCACTTAAGAACAGCAGTTCTATTTCAAAAAGACTCCAGCTCTTTCATCCGCGCAATCGCCGTTCGATGTTTCGCCGCTTGATCAGTCTTGTCGTAGTACGTCGCGATGTTGGAAAGACACTGAGCCGCATGATCATAGCTCTTCTCTTTGACAAATTCGTCATGAACTTGGTTTAAGAGAGCAATCCCCTGCTCTTCTTTACCTCGCATCAGATACGCGAGTCCGTAGTCGGCTTGGGCCCTCAAGCGTTCAGCCGTTGGCCATTGGTTTGATGTTTTAATCGAAGACTGCAACAAGTTCATGCCCTGCGCCAAGCTTCCGTTTTGCAGTTTCAGCGTCGCAAGAATTGCTTTGGAGCGATCACCTAACAAACTTGGTTTCGATCCAAGTCGCAACAAGATCGCAGACGCAGGCCCTTGTTGGCCTCCGTCGATCATCGCGAGCGCTTGCTGCATTTGAAGCTCTTCCTTCAAAGCCGAAGTCGAAACCAACGCCTCTGATTTCTTGAAGGCCAAAATCGCGTTCTGGGATTCATGTCGTTTCAAGCTTTGCGTTCCAACGATCGCCCAAACAACGGCTTCGCTGGCGGTCGATTTGTCCGATCCAAATTCCAGATTTTCATCCCGTAGCGAGTGTTCCAATCGGCGAATCACCGAAGACGGCCATTCGGTTGAAACTGGACGCAAAAAAGCGGCCTTGTTCCAAAATGCTGGATCGCTCAACCCTCTTTCGGCGAGCCAACGGCTTTGAATCTCAATCGCAGCCTGCCAACTCGATTTCCAATCTTCCGTTTTGCCTGCGTGACGATTGGCTTCGCCAAGCAACAAGCCGATCTGGCTTGCCTGATATGGATGCGACGACCTAAGCAAGTTCATCGCCTCGTCCAAATCAGAAATGCACTGGCGGTGATCGCCCATCATCAAATGAGCAATGCCCTCTAAACGAAGTGCTTCCGCCTGAGCGATGATTGAATTGGTTGGAGTCGAACGAGTGAGTTTCAAATCGAGTGCTTCATCGAGTTGATTGTTTTCGATCAGTTGTAGAAACTCGGCACGCAACTGAATAAAGTTCTTACCTTTGATGAATGGCCGCGTGGACGACACAAAATCTTCCCAACGATCATCGCCACTACCTTTCCATTGCTCATCAAAAAGTTTGGCCACTGCTATTCGTTGACTTTGATCCAACGAGCCCGCTGACTCCAGCAGAACGTTAGTCACGATATCAGGGTAAAGCGCAACCAGCCCTCGAAGCGAATTGCGTTTTTCCGCCGTAGCGAGTTCCGACATCACATCCGCCAATCCATCGGTCGTAAACGCCTGGTTGTCGGTATCACCCAACGTGAGGCCACCTGCAAGGCGGACTTTTTCATGCGAGCCCTTGGCAATCCGCTCCGGTTTTGCACCCGATTGCATTTTGTCTTTGGCTTTTGCCAAGGCATTCTTCACGATATCTGAACCTGGTTTCGTGGCGTCCAGCTTGAACATCGAGCAACCTGTAATGCCAATGCCAACACAAATCGCCATCCCAATCCATACGCGCAGCCATCCCCCTCGAACTGGACTTCTGCGCCGTTTAGAAATGGGTGAACCCTGGTTCAAATGTGCCTTTCTTTTTTGTGTGAAAATCTAAGGGTGACTTAATAGTTTCGTGGAACGATGTTGTGAAACTTGAACGAGTGATGCAGCCCACAGCTATCGAGATCTGTCTGAAGCGTCTCGTGCGCTCCAAAAGTCGGCAGCGTCGCCTCACCCGTAAATGCGTTCGGGTGAACGCTTAATTGTTGAAGCAATTCTTGACTGATCGAAGCCGACTCTGACGGCGTGTTGAATACGTAAGGTCGAATCATCACGACTAATTCTCGTCGCAAGCGTCCTGTTGCCTGTTTACGAAAGAAGAAGCCGAGAACTGGAAGTTTCCCGAGTCCCGGAACCTGTTCGCGGTCGTCCGAGATCTCGTCTTCGATCAATCCACCCATCACAACCGCCATGCCGTCCTTCGCGACAACGGTGCCGCTGACGGTGCTTCGATTGACGGTGTCGACCTCTTGATTGGTGATCACTCCATTCGTGTTGAGCACCGGAATTCGTCCACCATTAAGAACTCGGCGAGCGTTTTCTTGAACGACTCTCAGCGTAACGGTTCGATCGGCATTGATGCTGGGTGTGATCAAGAGTGATTGCCCTACGTCGCGCAGCTCAGTGATTGGCGTTCCAGCGATCGTCGTGTTGTTATTGCCGCCGGTAATGACTTGGGGAGAATTGAAACCAACGGTGAATGGAATTGTGTCACCGATGAAAATGCGACTGACTTCGTTATTGGCAGTTAGCAACAGCGGCGTATTCATCACCGTCACGCGATTGTCGTCTTCCAGCATTTGCATGCGGGCGCGAAAGCTATTGTTGACGAATTGAAACGTGAAATCACCCTGGTTCAGCAACGAACCACCCGGAATCATCGATCCCAAACGTCGAGCCTCACCGACCAAAGCATCCGCCGGTGTTGGCAAGATGTCACCTGTTGTGAATCCACCAGCCGTGGTTCCGCCATCGGCAAATTGGTAGTCGAAAATGCTTCTAAATTGATCGTCCAACAAAACGGACATGACTTTTACTTCGAGCAAGACCAACGGCGTGGGCACATCGAGGCTTTGAACAAGCTGCTCAATCTGTTTCATCGTTGAGTCATCAGCCGTCCTAACGACGACTTGGTTGTTCCTGCGAACCACTGTCACGTAAATCGTTGCTTGTTTCTCTTTCAGCAGTTTAGAGATCGGGTCAACCGGCCCTCCGCCATCATTGCGAGGAACGGTGTTTCGGTTGTTGATCGCGTCGATCAATTGTTGAATTTGCTCAGACGAAAGATCGGACAACGGTTGATTTTCATTGGCCGAACGTTGACGATTGCCTTGGCCGGATTGATTGTTGGTGAATCCGCCGAGTCCATCGAGCCGACTGAACGACCGTCCGCCATAAGCGTAGTCTCCTTGATAGGCACCCAGTCCCAAACTCCGACTGTCGACCAGATCAAACCGATTCAAGCGATGGATGATGTCGAGAATGGAGTCTTGATCGCCAACGCCGAAACTGAGTTCGACTCGATCGCCAAACAGATCTCGAATCGCAACCGCTGCGTCGACAGGGTTGGGGTAAAGCAAAGTGAAAACTTTGGTTTGCTCTTCGCGAAAACTCGCCAGATTCTCTTCGTATTCGTCGGTCGTGTAGATACGAATAACGCCTGATTTTTCATCAATTCGAAAGTAGAGATCGTGCGTCTTTGTCAGATTTTCCAGCACGTCCATGGGGCGAACGTCGCGCAGATAAAGATTGACTTTCATCGTGTTGGCTTGGGTCGACGCGACGATGTTGATGCCCGATTGCTCGGAGAAGAGCCGCATGGCTTGGCCGAGTTCCTGATCTCGAAAATCAACCAACTCAATCAGCGTTTCAGGTGGAACGAATCCGCCTGCATAGTCCGAGGTTAGACTTGGATCATTCTCAAGAATCAACGGTTCCAGATTCGCTGGATCGATGATGACGGTGTTAGGAGTTGCCGGTTCAATTCTGCTGGAACGTGGCTTGATCGGCGTCGGCGCATTTTGCGTTTCGTTTGTTTCCTGCGCACGGACTTCGGAACCGCCAATTAAGGCAGTTGCAAAAACGATTGTGGCAATCGGCCACAGCGCGGCTAGTCTTTCGAAAGCCGCAAAAGCGCACGAAGCACTCACGCAGCTATTCCAGCCATCAATTGACATCCGTGTCATGATTTACCCGTGGCCTCCAACGCAACGTTGGAGGCTTGCACAAGTTTCGAGGGGTTTAATCGTACAGGTAAACTGTGCGTTCCAGTTCAGGGAAGTACAGTTCGATCATATCTCTAGAGATTTTCTTGACCTGCATCAATACCCAAACACCGTCCGTCACGGGCACGGACATCTCAGTGTTGGCTCGAATACGAATGACCGTATCCTTGGATTTAAGAAGTGCCATGCTTCGCCCGCCG